>DATCGP010000001.1:0-42075 GCA_036508875.1 Coriobacteriia bacterium
TCGACGAGGTCCTCGAACGGCACGTACACGATCTCGAACTGGTCGTGCACCGAGACCATGTGACCGGACTTGCCCAGCTCGGCGAGCGCCCGGTAGGCCCCCACCCCCAGCTGGCTGCCCAGGAGGATGTCGAACGCTACCGGCTCCGCGCACCGGGCCTCGTAGCCGATCTGCTTCGACCGCACGCGCACGGTACGGCCGGACGCGCGCTCGTAGGCGGCTTCGGTCGCGCGCGCGATCCGGTCCGCGATGTGCGCGCCGCCGAGGAGCGAGTAGCCGCCACCGTCGACCGCGGGAGCGTCGTCCGCGAGAAGCGACGCCAGCCCCTCGGCGACGCACACGATGCCGTAACGCTTCCCCGCGGCCTCCCGCCGGATCATGAGGGCCGCCAGCGTGTCGGCGTAGCCTTCGAGGTCGAAGGCGCCGTCCACGTCCTCGACCGACAACATCCGCGTCGCCTCGCCGGCGATGCCGGCCGCGTAGGTCAGCCACCCTGCCTGCCGGCCCATCAGCTCCAGCACGTACCACGTGTTGGTGGACTGCGCGTCGGCGCCCAGGTTGCGGATCTCGTTAGCGGCGAAGTCGGCTGCCGAGACGAACCCGAATGTCCAATCGATGCCGTTGTAGTCGTTGTCGATCGTCTTTGGCAGGTGCACCACGGCGAGCGGTCGCGTGCCCGGCACGAGCTGCTGGTAGCGATGGAGGTGGTTGGCGGTGCACAGTGTCTCGTCGCCACCCACCGAGACCAGCCCGTCGAGCCCGAGGTGCTCGGCGGCGGCCAGGATCGAAAGGACCGCAGCGTTGCGCTCGGGGTCGAGCAGATCCGCCTCGTTCTCTATCCCGCGAGCGGGGTTCGCGTGAGAGGTGCGCAACAGAACACTCTTGCGATTGCGGATGCCCGAGACGTCGCTGACACCCAAGCGGAGGAAGTGCTCGCCCTCGACGAGACGGTCTCCTGGCTTGAAGCCCTCGACGTGCATGTATCCGTCGAGCAGGCCGATGACCTCGACACCCTTGTCGAGGAACGACAAAGCGCACGCCGAGATGACGGCGTTCGCCGCCGGCGCGGGCCCTCCGGAGAACACGATGCCGATGCGACGGATGGCTCCCTGTGCGGCCATGGTGTTGTCGCTCCTCACCCTTCGATGTCGCGCGCGCCGACACGGCTGCGAGCGCAGTCTGCTCGGAGAGTGAGTCTACTCCCCCGTGAAGTCACCGATGGCGCGGAGGCGGTCGTAGCGAGCCGCGACGAGCTCGTCCGCGGGCAGCTTCGACAGCGTGCTCAGCGCGCCGGTGAGCGCCCTACCGACCGCCGCGATCACCGCAGCGGGGTCGTGATGCGCGCCGCCGATGGGCTCGGGCACCACTTCGTCCGCCAGGCCCAGCCCGAGGAGGTCGGCGGCGGTCAGCTTCAGGCACTCGGACGTCTCGTTCGCCCGACGCGCGTCCTTGTGCAGGATCGTCGCGCACATCTCGGGGCTGATGACCGAGTAGTAGGCGTTCTCGAGCATGATGAGTCGGTCACCGAACCCGATCGCGAGCGCGCCGCCGCTGCCGCCCTCGCCGATCCCCGCAACGACGACAGGCACTCGCACCCGAGCCAGCGCCGCGAGGCAGCCGGCGATCGCGAGCGCCTGACCACGGTCCTCGTCCTCGATCCCCGGGTAGGCACCAGCGGTGTCGAGGAAGCTTACGATCGGCAGCCCGAACCGGTCCGCCAGGTGCATCAGGCGTTCGGCCTTGCGGAAGCCCTCCGGATGCGGGGAGCCGAAGTTGCGGTGGATGTTCTCGTTGGTCGTCTTGCCCTTGCGATGACCCAGCACGGCCACACGCCGTCCGGCCAGCGTGCCGAACCCGGCGAACATCGCCTGGTCGTCACCGAAGAGGCGGTCGCCGTGTATCTCCACGATGTCGGTGAACAGCGCCGACAGGTAGTCGTCGGTCTTGGGGCGCTCCGGGTGACGCGAGATCTGGACCCGTTCCCAGGGCGTCAGCGCCGTGTAGAGCGTCTCCGCGATGCGACCGATCTCCGCCTCGAGTTCGGCGATCTCGGCGGCCAGCTCGGGCTGGTCGCTGACGTCCACGCGCTTGAGAGAAGCCAGCTTGTCCTCGAGTTCGGCGAGCGGACGCTCGAACTCCATCACGAATCTCCTCGCCACGTCACTCATCGCCCGGCTGCAGATATCCAAGTATCGAGGCGACCTTCTCGGCCAGCTCTCGCCGATCGACGACCATGTCGATCATTCCGTGCTCGAGGAGCGCTTCGGAGGTCTGGAACCCCTTCGGCAGGCTCTTCCGGATCGTCTGCTCCACGAGGCGCGGGCCGGCGAAGCCGATCAGCGCCCCCGGTTCCGCGATCATGACGTCCGCCAGCGTGGCGAACGAGGCGGTCACGCCGCCCATCGTCGGATTCGTGAGGATCGCGACGTACGGCACGCGCTTCTCGGCGAGTCGCGCCGCGGCCGCCGATGTCTTCGCCATCTGCATCAGGGAGAACATGCCTTCCTGCATGCGGGCTCCGCCGGAAGCGGTCACGATCACAAGCGGATGGCGGAGGCTCGCGGCCAACTCGAACGCCCGCGCCACCTTCTCGCCCACCACAGAACCCATCGACGCGCCGATGAATCGGAAGTCCATCGCCCCGATGACCACCGGGTGCCCGCCGATGGTGGCCGTGCCGGTCACGAACGCCTCGGGAAGCCCGGTGCGCTCCTCGGCGACGGCGATCTGGTCGACGTAGGTCTTGCCCGAGCTGAATCCCAGCGGGTCCTTCGAGCGAAGCTCGGGGTCCATCTCGGTGAAAGAGCCCTCGTCGATCAGCAGCTCGAGCCGCTCGGCAGCCGTGATGTCGTGGTGCTTGCCACACGAGGGACAGACCATGGCGGACCGCTCGAGATCGCCCATGTACAGGGTCCGCTTGCAGCCCTCGCAGCGCACCCACACTCCGTCCGGCACGTCGGCAGTGGATACCGTCGTGGTCGGGGCGGTGTAGCGGCGCTGCTCGCGCGCCTTGAACCAGTCTGAGATCGGCATGCGCCTGCCGCTCGATCGTGAGTCGCCGTTGGCCGCGCCAGCCGTGTGGCGGCGCATCGCAGCATGATACCACCGTGAACCGGAGATAGAACCGACGTGTACGGAGCCCGCGCGCACCGCGGGGCGGCCCGTCCCCGGACCGTTCGCGGGCGGTATCGCGGCCCTCATGCGAGTGGCCCGCCGCCCCTAGTGGGGCGGCGGGCCACGCAAGAGCCGGGCAACGGCGTGAGACGCGTCTAGACCGTGAAGTCCTTCTCACCGTTGAAGACCGCGACCGCCTCAGGCAACCCGGCGTCTCCGAGCGTGATGGCGCTGATCGCCTTCGTCAGGCGGACCGCCTCTTCGAGCGGGCGCTGGTGGATGTTGCGGCCGGTGGCGTTCCCGATCGCCCCGCCGATGTGGATCTGTTCCCACAGCTGGTTCAGGAACACCTCTGCGTCGACGGTCGAGCCTCCTGCGCACACGAGCCCGGTACGGCCCGCGGCCTTCGTGGCCTCCTCGAGCAGCACCGCGGAGGATGCGGCCTCGGTCTTCTTGGGCGGGTTGACCTTGACGAAGTCAGCCCCTATGCAGCATGCCGCGCCGGCCGCGCCCGCGATCAGGTGCGGGTCCTTCTCGTCGCCGACCGCCTTGCCGCGCGGGTAGATCCAGAGCACGACCAGCAGCCCGACGGAGTGGGCGTCGGCGATCAGCTGCGAGCCCTCCGTCATCATCTGCGCCTCGTACTCGCTGCCCAGATAGATCGTGTAGCCGATCCCGACCACGTTCACGCCGTTCTCGATCAGGTCGAGGATCGTCGCGAGGTCGTAGAGCTGCGGCGAGTACGGGTCCTCCTGGGAGGTCTTCACCAGGTGGGTCTTGCTGTTCATCTTCACGAGGTAGTTGATGTCGGGGTAGTCGGCCGCGTACTGCGAGATGAGGCCGCGCTGTCCCGCCAGGATGCCGATCGTCCCCTTCGAGGCGATCTCGAACAGGTGCAGCGGGCTGGAGTCGTCAGCCGAGATGCCCTCCCCGAAGAAGTCGTCGTTGAGGTGCTCGATCTTCTGGTCGCATGCGAAGAGCATGAGACGGCCGGTGCCGCGAGTCGCCTTCAGATAGTTGTCGACGTACGTGTCGCGCATGGCCGCCGGGACGTCGGCGGGCACGCGCACGGAAGCGCGGGTGATGCTGGGCATCTTCTCGTTCCCTCCTCGATACGGTCTCCGGCGGCGTCCTGGCCGCCGACCTCAAGCCACGACACAGGTTAGGTCAATGGTACCCATGGCGCCACAGGCTACCCCACGCCCGCGGCTACCGCAGGGGCATCTCCATGCGGACGTGCGGCAGGTAGGTCCGACCCATGCGGAACGGCCCTTCGGTGACCCGGAAGCCGACGCGCTCGTAGAGCCCGACCGCGCGCTCCCGCGCGTTGAGGAACGCCAGCGGCAGGCCCAACTCGCGAGCACGTCCGACCGCGCATACGACGAGGTCGCTCGCGACGCCGCGGACGCGGTACTCGGGCACCACGGACACCTGCCGCACGTGGCCCGCTCCGCCCTCCACGATGAGGCGCACGTAGCCGGCGAGCCGGTCTCCGTCCACAGCGACGATGTGGGTCGACGCCGGGTCGGCCTCGTTCCAGGCGTCGTTGCGAGTCACGCCGAAGGGCCGGTGCAGCGTCTCGTAGCACAGGTCGCGGACCTGCTGCAGGATCGGATCGGTAGCCGGGACCCGCAGAAGCCGGATGCCGTCGGGGCGGGCCAGCAGCGTGCGCCCGGAGTCGGTCCCCACCGTCCCTCAGCCCCTGTACCGGTTCGTGACCGGCATCCGCCGGTCCTTGCCGAACGCCTTCGGGGTCACGCGGATCCCGAGCGGCCCCTGACGGCGCTTATACTCGGCGGCGTCGACCATGCGCGCGACGCGAACGACCGTGGCGCGGTCGAGCCCGCACGCAACGATCTCGTCCACCGAGAGGTCCTTGACCACATAGGCGCCGAGGATCCTGTCCAGAACGTCATACGGGGGCAGCGAGTCGGTGTCCGCTTGACCGGGACGCAGCTCGGCCGAGGGCGGCTTCTCGATGCTCGCGGCCGGGATGACTTCGCGCTGCCGGTTCCGCCAGCGCGCCAGCTCGTAGACGTGGGTCTTGAACAGGTCCTTGATCGGCGCGAAGCCTCCGACCATGTCCCCGTACAGCGTCGAGTAGCCGACGGACAGCTCGGACTTGTTCCCGGTGGCCAGCACGATCCACCCGAACTTGTTCGATAGCGCCATCAGCAGTGTCCCGCGCACGCGCGCCTGGAGGTTCTCCTCGGTCACATCCGGAGCCATGCCGGTAAACGACGGCTCGAGCGTGGAGAGCAGCGCCGAGAACCCCTCCTCGATCGGCAGGACGCGCGTCTCGATGCCGAGGTTGCCGGCGAGCGCAGCCGCGTCGTCCAGACTCCCGGGAGACGAGTACCGCGAGGGCAGCATGACGCCATGGACGTGCTCCGGCCTCAGCGCGTCGACCGCAAGGGCGGCGGTCAGCGCCGAATCGATCCCCCCGGAGAGCCCGACCACGGCGTCGGTGAAGCCGTTCTTGCAGAAGTAGTCCGCCAGCCCGAGTACGAGCGCGTCCCAGACCTCGTCCGGCCCCCCGAGCAGGGGCTCCTCGCGCACGGGCGACGGAGCAGCGGGCACGTCGGCTATCAGCAGGTCAGGAGCGAACGGGCGTGCGCGGGCGATCACGCGGCCCTGCGTATCGATGACGACCGATCGGCCGTCGAACACGAGCTCGTCCTGCCCGCCGACTAGGTTGCAGTACATGAGGTTGACGCCGTTCGCGCTCGCGCGCTCGCGAAGCATCTCCTCCCGCTCGGTCCCCTTGCCTGCGTGGAACGGCGACGCGGAGATGTTGAACACGATGGAGGCGCCCATCGCCGCCGCCTCTTCGACCAGCTCGGGCACCCAGACGTCCTCACAGATGGTGAGCGCGCACGAGGTGCCGTCAACGTCGAGGAGAAGTGGCGCATCCCCCGGCACGAAGTAGCGCTCCTCGTCGAACACCCCGTAGTTGGGGAGACGGCGCTTGCGGTAGACCGCCTGCACCGATCCGCCGGCGAGGACCGCGGCGGCGTTGGAGAGCTGTCCCTCGGCGTCCTCCACGAACCCCACGATGGCGATCAGCCCTTCGCACGCGAGCGCCAGCCGATCGAGCTCGGCGCGGGTGTCCCGCAAGAAGTGACCCCGCGAGAGCAGGTCCTCGGGTGGGTAGCCCGTCAGCGCGAGCTCGGGGGTGAGCAGGATGTCGACATGCTCGAGGCGGGCCGTCCTGGCCGCCTCAGCGATCAGCGCGGCGTTCCCGGTCAGGTCACCGACGGTGGTGTCGATCTGTGCGAGTGCGATCCGGGGCACGGGATGATTCCTTTCGCAGGCCTTCGTGGACCTCGGTCCAAGCGTATCATGCTAGGTGCGGGTCCCCGGGTGGCCGGGACCTTTCGCCGATACCAGGGGTGGTAATCATGGCTTCGCTCTTCTACACGTCCGACGCCGGTTCGCTGCGCCGCACCTGGCTCCCGCTCGTCGCGTGGGGGACGCTCGTGGCCGCGCTCGGCATATTCGTCGCCGCGATGCCCGGGCTGACCACGAGTGTCTTCGTGTTCATGCTGGGCCTGGCGTCGGTCATAGCCGGTCTGGTCTGGATGTCTTGGATCGTCTCCGTGCGGCGCTCGACCGGAGGCTGGTGGACGGTCGCCTTCCTCCCTGGAGCGCTTCTCCTGCTCTTCGGCGCTTACGCCCTTCTCCAGCCCGATGCCCTGGTGACATTCCTGTTCAAGGCGTTGGCGCTGCTGGCCGTGCTCGTCGGACTCGCGGACATGGTGGGATCCTGGCGGTTGCGGGCCTTCTTCTCGCAGTGGTGGATGCGGCTCGTGCGCGGGCTGCTCATCGCGGGCGCCGGCGTCGTCGTGTTCGTGCAGCCCGAGACCGGCACCGTGACCGCCGGTCTGCTCATCGGCCTCATCTTCATGGCCATCGGGGCGATGACGATCGCGCTCGGCCTCGCGGCGCACCGGCTGCCGCGAACCGACGCAGCGGTGGTCATTCGGGACGGGCATGGCTCGGACGGGGACACGCTGCCTCCCCGCTGAGCCCGCTACGCGGAGTCTTAGTGCCGGAAGGCCGAGGCTTCACGATTCCTTGAGCCCGGCCGCATCCGAACGATGGAAGGAACTACCTCAGCGCGACGAACACGTCCGCGCTAAGGCGACGGAGGGGAAAGGGACGACATGTTCGAGGGGGGTTCACTGCTCACGACGATCGTGCTGTGGATCGTCGGAGTCATCGTGGCCATCGTTGTCATGCTGAAGGTCCTCGGCGTCAGGCTGATCAAGTCGGACCAGGTCGGCGTCGTCGAGAAGTGGTGGTCGACGAAGGGCTCGCTCAAGGACTCGATCATCGCGATGAAGGGCGAGGCCGGCTATCAGCCCGAGGTGCTACGAGGCGGCATCCACTTCCGCTCGCCGTTCATGTACCGCGTCCGGGTCATGCCGCTGATCACGATCCCGCAGGGCAAGATCGGCTACGTCTTCGCACGCGACGGCATCCCGATGCAGCCGCAGCAGACGCTGGCCCGCGTCATCGAGTGCGGCAACTTCCAGGACGTCCGCGCGTTCATGGCGAACGGCGGCCAGCGCGGTCCCAGCGCGCGATCATGCGTGAAGGCACGTACGCTCTGAACCTGGCCCAGTTCATGGTCATCAGCGAGAGCCACGTCTACTACCTCCCGATGGGCAGCAAGGAGGAGGAGGCCACCGTCATGTCGATGGCCACCCACCTCGCCAACGTCGGCGGCTTCACGCCGGTCCTGATCAAGGGCGCCGAGGACAAGGTCGGCATCGTGACGGTGCAGGACGGCCCGTCGTTGCCGATGGGCGACATCATCGCTCCTCCAGTGGGCGACGAGGTCGATGGACCCAACTACCACAGCAACTTCCAGAATCCCGAAGCGTTCCTGAGCGGCGGCGGCTACCGCGGGCGCCAGTACCAGGTTCTCACCGAGGGCACGTATTTCATCAACCGCCTCTTCGCGACCGTCGAGCTCATCGAGAAGACGATCGTGCCGGTGGGCTACGCCGGTGTCGTCGTCAGCTACTACGGCCCCAAGGGCGCCGACATCTCGGGCGAGGATTACCGGCACGGCGAACTCGTCACGCAGGGGAGCCGCGGCGTGTGGAGCGAGCCCCTCATGCCGGGCAAGTACGCGTTCAACCTGTTCGCCGGCAAGGTCATCCTCGTCCCGACGACGAACATCATCCTGAAGTGGATCAAGGGCGAGACCGGCGAGCACAACTACGACGCGAACCTGACCGAGATCGGACTCATCACCAAGGACGCCTTCGAGCCCTCCCTGCCGCTGTCGGTGGTCATCCACATCGACTACAAGAAGGCCCCGCTGGTGATCCAGCGGTTCGGCGACATCGGGATGCTGGTCAACCAGACGCTCGACCCGATGGTGTCCAGCTACTTCAAGAACGTCGGCCAGACCAAGACGCTCATCGAACTCATCCAGCAGCGCAACGAGATCCAGGCGCGCAGCAGCGAGGACATGAAGGAGCGGTTCGGCCGCTACAACCTCGAGCTCGAAGAGGTCCTGATCGGCACGCCGCGCTCGCCGGAAGGCGACACCCGCATCGAGACGATCCTGACCCAGCTGCGCGACCGGCAGATCGCCTTCGAGAAGCTCGAGACGTTCGACAAGCAGAAGATCGCGGCCGACAAGGAACGCGAACTCAAGCAGGCGATGGCGATCGCCGAGCAGCAGACGATGCTCACACAGTCCGAGATCAACATCCAGGTCCAGGAGAACACCGGCCGCGCAGAGCTGCAGCGCGCGGCGCAGGACGCCGAGCGCGTCAAGACGCTCGCCCGTGGCGACGCCGAGAAGGTCAAGACGCTCGCTGCCGGCGAGGCCGAGAAGGTCAAGCTGATGGCCGGCGCCGAGCAGGCTCGCGTGAAGATGCTGGCGGACGCCGAGGCCACGCGCATCCGCGTCACCGCCGAGGCGGACGCAGACCGCGAGGCACGCGTCGGCATCGGCCGTGCGATCGCGATCGAAGAGCAGGTCAACGCCTATGGCGGGCCGCAGCTGCAGCTCGCCCAGGACGTCATGACCAAGATGGCGCAGGCGATCGAGACATCCAAGGTGCCGATCGTCCCGCAGACCGTCGTCAACATGGGCGGCGGCGAAGGAGGCGGGGACGCGAACGCCAGCAACAACGCTTTCGGGCTGCTCCTGGCGCTGCTCACGTCCGAGAAGCTGGGGGCGCCGATCGTCCCTGGCGCGGCCGAGTCCAGGCGCTCACCCCAGGTGTCGGCGTTGCGGAAGTCGGTCATGGACGGCGCCACGAAGACGCCGGAGAACACCGGCACCGGCGCCGCGAGCGAAGAGACAGAGAAGCCCCCTCGGGCCGCGACCGTCGGCCCGATGCAGGTGTCGTCACTGCCGCACACGGACTCCAAGGGCGAGGATGCCCCGGAGGCGCCGAACAAGAAGTAGCTTCCCGCCGATCGCAGACAGAAGGGCCCGGAAGGCATGCCTTCCGGGCCCTTCTCCAGTATTCGCGGGATCCTGGCTACCTCACCTTCAGCGTGCCGGCGCTCACACCCTTCATCGTCACGCTGACCCCGTTCTTGGTCGCAGTGGCGAAGAAGCGGTACGTCCCGATCGCGGTGGGCGCCTTTGTTGTGGCCCTCCACGTCTGAGTCTGCCCCGACGTCGACACCTTCTTGAGCGTGAAGGTCTTGTCGTAGCTCTTGGAGGCGTTGTAGATCCGCATCGTGACCTTGGTGGGGGCTCCGGTGACCTTCGCGGTCATCGTCAGGGTGACGTTCTCGGAGGCCACGACGCTGCTGGGAGTGATCGTACGCGACGTCACCTTGATGGTGACGGTGGTCGTGGTGGCCGTTGACGTGTCGGTCGTCGTCGAGGATGACGACCCCTGCAGCGAGGCGATCTGGGCGTTGGCCCCCTCGAGGTCGAGGGTCAGCTGCGCGTTCTGGTCCGTGAGCGCGGTGAGTGATGTCTCCGCCGCCGTCAGCTGGGCCTGAACGGAACCGACCCGGTTGTTCAGCGTGCGGACCTCGTCGCTGCGCGAGAAGGTGAGCAGGAGCATCGTCCCGAAGCCGATCCCGAGTCCCACCAGCAGCGAGACCACGACCCAGCCCCAGAACTTGCTCCGGTCGATCCGCAGGTAGGTCATACAAGAGCCACCTTCCGCCGGCACGTGTGATGGCTGACTACACGATTCTAGACCGTGTGGCCTTCGGGGGTAACCACCTATCCGCGGCGCCGCATCGCAACGGGACAGGATGGCGCCTACGTCGCCTCGTGGACCGCGACCGCCAGCGCGGCCACCAGCTCCCGCACCCGCTCCGGATCGCCTTGCTGCTTCACTATCAGGCTTCCGACCACGACGCCGTCAGCGATGGCCGCGACCTGGGCGGCCTGCTCCGGCGTCGAGATCCCGAACCCGACGGCGATCGGTGTCGTGGCGGCCCCCCGGGCCGCCCGGACGCGCCCGACCAGGGAGGGAAGCTCCTTCGACAGTGTCGCGCGTTCACCCGTCACGCCCACCGAGGACACGCAGTAGATGAAACCGGTGGATGCCAAGGCCACCGCCGCGAGTCGTTCGTCGGTCGAGGTCGGAGCCGCCAGAAAGACGGTGGACAGGCCCTCAGCGTGCGCCGCCCGGGTCCAGCGGCTCGCGAACGGGGTGTCGACCGGCAAGTCCGGCACGATGAAGCCGGCGACGCCGGCGCCGGCCGCTTCACGCGCCAGCAGGTCCAACCCGAACCTGAGCATCGGATTCAGGTATGTCATGAGCACGATCGGCGGCATCTCGGGATCGGTCGCGAGTTCCGCCGCGAGAACGAGTGTCTCGGCCAGACCGAAGCCCCCCGGAGCCGCGGCGCGGGCGGTGCGCGCCGCCTCTACGATCGTGGGCCCGTCGGCAAGCGGGTCGCCATACGGCACGCCGAGCTCGATGAGGTCGGCGCCCGAAGCCGCCGCCGCACGGACCGACGCGAGTGAGACCGCCCTGTCCGGGCACCCCGCCATCAGGTAGGTCACAAGGGTCGGCCGGCCGTGCCCGAACGCTTCTCCCACCGGATGCGCCACGGTCAGAGCCCTGCCTCGCGCACGATGTCCATGTCCTTGTCCCCACGACCGGACACGGTCACGACAACCGTGGCGTCCGGACCGAGCTCCCCCGCCAGTCGTGGGAGCAGCGCGAGCGCGTGGCTGGACTCGATGGCGGGGATGATGCCTTCCTTGCGAGTGAGCAGGGCGAACGCGCCGAGCGCCTCCTGGTCGGTGACCGCCTCGTACCGCACGAGCCCGGCGTCGCGAAGGTACGCGTGCTCAGGCCCCACGCCCGGGTAGTCGAGTCCCGCCGAGATCGAGTAGGCCTCGAGCGGGTTGCCGGCATCGTCCTGCAGCAGGTAGCTGTAGAAGCCGTGCATGACGCCGGGCTGCCCGAGCGTGAGGGACGCCCCGGTCTTGTCGGTGTCGATTCCGAGGCCGGCGGCCTCGGCGCCCACCAGGAGCGGACGGGCATCGGCAGGCACCCCGACGACGAACGGATGGAACGTCCCGATGGCGTTGCTCCCGCCACCCACGCAGGCCACGACCGCGTCGACACGGCCCACGTTCTTCTCCGCGAGTTGTGCGATCGTCTCCTCGCCGATGACGCTCTGGAAATGCCGCACCATGAGCGGGTACGGGTGCGGGCCGACGGCGCTTCCGAGGCAGTAGAAGGTGTCCTCCACGCGCTCGACCCAGTGACGGAGCGCCGCGGTCACGGCGTCGGCGAGCGTGCCGGTCCCTTCCGAGACCGGGATGACCTCGGCGCCGAGAAGCCGCATCTTGTAGACGTTGAGCGACTGGCGACGGATGTCCTCGACCCCCATGAACACGGCACAGTCGAGCCCAAGCAGCGCGCAAGCGGTGGCGGTGGCCACTCCGTGCTGTCCAGCACCCGTCTCCGCGATCACCCTGGGCTTCCCCATATGCTTCGCAAGCAGGCACTGCCCGAGCGTGTTGTTGATCTTGTGCGCGCCCGTGTGCGCCAGGTCCTCACGCTTGAGATAGACGCGTCCGAGACCGACAGCCTCCGCGAGCCGGTCCGCGCGATAGAGCGGCGTCGGCCGGCCGACGTAGTCGACCAGCAGTCCACGGAGCCGCTCTTCGAAGGCGGCGTCTCGTGATTCGAACGCCGCGGTCAACTCCTGCAGCGCGGGAACGACCGTCTCGGGCACGAACGACCCGCCGAAGGCACCGTAGAAGCCGGCGGAGTCGGGGGCGTCGTAGACCTCGTCAGCGCGGGGCAGCAACTCACTCATCCGGGTCACTCATCTCTCATCGTGCCGGCGCTGGCAGCGTCGGCGGCACGGACCTCGGCGACGAACGCGTCGATGCGCGCCGGGTCCTTCTCTCTCAGCGCGGATTCGACCCCAGAGGACACGTCGACCGCGTACGGGTGCGTCAGGAGGATCGCCGCACGCACGTTCTCCGGCGTGAGGCCCCCTGCCAGTATCACCGGCAGCCCCGGGACGAGCCCGGCCAACGCCGACCAGGCGAACGTTCGTCCCGTTCCACCGGCCTCGCCAGGAACAGCCGTGTCGAACAGCGCGCCAGCGATGACGCCCTCGTAGGGTACGAGGTCGACGCCGCCGAGCCCGGGGCCGACATGGAACGCCTTGACCACCGGCACCGGCACCTGCTCACATGCCTCGGGCGATTCCTGGCCGCTGAACTGCACCGCGTCCAGACCCAGTCGCCCCACGGCAGCCAACACGTCCGTGATCGGCGCGTCGACGAACACGCCGACGCGGGCGACGAACGGTGGGACCTCGGCAAAGACCGCCTCGGCCTCGGTCAGCGTCACACCACGCCGAGCACCCGGTACGAGAACGACCCCGAGCGCGTCGGCGCCGGCGAGCACGGCGGCGCGCGCGTCGGTCCCGCGCGTCAGCCCGCACACCTTGACCCTCGTCCGGGTACCCCGCGTGGTCGTCATGAGGTCCCTACTCGGCTTCGCAGAGGGTCGAGCCCGCGGCGAAGTCGTAGTCCTGGAGATCCCCCGCGTTGTACGCGGCGTACGCGGCCAGGTCGAAGTGGCCGTGGCCCGAGAGGTTGAACAGGATCGTCTTGTCCTCGCCTGCCGCCTGGGCGGCTTTCGCCTCCATGATCGCGGCCAGGATCGCGTGACTCGACTCCGGCGCCGGCAGGATACCCTCGGCGCGCGCGAACTGCACGGCCGCTGCGAAGCATGCGGTCTGGTCGACTGCGATCGCCTCGACCTCTCCCTCATGCACGAGCTGGCTCACCAGCGGCGAGTCGCCATGGTAGCGCAGTCCGCCGGCGTGGATCCCGGCCGGTACGAAGTCGTGGCCCAGCGTGTACATCAGCATCTGCGGCGTCATGCCGGCCTCGTCGCCGAGGTCGTAGCGGTACTCGCCGGCCGTCAGCGTCGGGCATGCCTTGGGCTCGACCGCGAGCAGACGCGCATTGCTCTTCCCCTGCAGCTTGCGGTGGTAGTACGGGAAAGCGATGCCCGCGAAGTTCGAGCCACCGCCGATGCACCCGATGACGACATCCGGCTCGTCCTCGGCGAGCTCCATCTGCGAGATGGCCTCCTGCCCGATGATCGTCTGATGCAGGCACACGTGGTTCAGCACCGAACCCAGCGCGTAGTGCGTGCCGGGGTCCTTCATGGCGACCTCGACGGCCTCCGAGATCGCGATGCCGAGAGAGCCGGTCGAATCCGGGTCCATCGAGAGCACGTGGCGGCCGGCGTCGGTCAGGTTGGTCGGCGAGGAGTGCACGGTGCCGCCGTAGGTCTCCATGAGGATGCGGCGGTACGGCTTCTGCTCGTAGCTCACACGGACCATGAACACCTCGACCTCGATGCCGAACAGCGCGCCGGCGATCGAGAGAGCACTGCCCCACTGTCCCGCACCGGTCTCGGTCGAGATCTTGGTGATGCCTTCCATCTTGTTGTAGTACGCCTGCGGGATCGCGGTGTTGGGCTTGTGCGAGCCCGCGGGGCTGACACCCTCGTACTTGTAGTAGATCTTCACGCCGGCGGGCAGGCCGAGAACCCGCTCGAGCTGACGCGCGCGCAGCATCGGGGACGGCCGGTAGGTCTTGTAGATGTCGATGACCGCTCCGGGGATGTCGATCCAGCGATCGGGCGACATCTCCTGCTTGAGGCATTCCATCGGGAAGATCGCGGCGAGCCGCTCCCCGACCTGGTCCGGCCCCAGCTCGGTACCGTCGGGCGCGAACGCCTTCGGCGGCGCCGGCGGGTTCTTGAGGTCGGGCATGATGTTGTACCAGGCGGTGGGGATGCTGGTCTCGTCGAGCCCGAACCTTGTCTTGTCGGATGACATCGGCGTGCTCCCTTCTTCATCGTGCAGTCGTGTGGCCGTGGCCGTTCGTTCGGACCGTCGTCTATGCGTTCACGGGCGTCGCGTGACACCCGTCATATCTTCGAGCACTTCCTCTGGGAATGGTGCCCGCATGAGCGTTTCGCCCACCAGCACCGCATGGGCGCCGGCCGAGGCGGCCGCCTCCACGTCCGAGCGCCGCGTGATGCCGCTCGCCGCGACTACCGTCGCGCCGCTCGACGCCGCCTCCGCGACCAGCTCGCGTTGCGCCTCGAGGTCCACGCCCAGCGTCCTGAAGTCGCGGGCGTTCACGCCGATGAGACGCGCGCCCGCACGCACCGCCGCCGCGAGTTCGTCGGAGTCGATGACCTCGACGAGCGGTGTGAGACCAAGCGTGGCGGCCAGGTCCAGGTACGACGGCAGCGTCTCGCCCAGCACGCTGCACATCAGCAGGACCGCGTCCGCGCCGTGCCCGCGCGCGACGAAGAGCTGCACGGGATCGACGACGAAGTCCTTGCACAGGACCGGGAGCGAGACCGCATCGGACACGTCCGAGAGGTCGGTGAACGACCCGCCGAAGAAGTCGGGCTCGGTGAGCACCGAGATCGCAGCCGCGCCGCCGTTCTCGTAGTGCAGCGCCTGCTTGCTCGCCTCGCACTCGGGCGCGATCGGGCCCGCGCTCGGGGAGGCCTTCTTCACTTCGGCCACGATCGCCACATCGGGCCGGTCGCGCAGGAGCCCGGCGAAGTCGCGTGGCGCTCGGGCGCAGCACGCGAGACGCTCGCGGTCCGCGGTCGACAACGCGCGATACTCCGACAGGATGCGGGCCCGGCGGCGTTCGATGATGGCGTCGAGCGCGCTCACGAGACACCCCTCGCGAGCCGCTGGCTCGTCACGACGAGCCGCTCGAGGGATTCGAGCGCGCGACCGGAGTCGATCGCGTCCCTTGCCCGCACGACGCCATCGACCAGGTCGTCGACCTCGCCCGCAGCGCAGAGCGCGGCCGCCGCGTTCATCAGCACCACATCGCGACGCGCGCCGCGCTCCCCCGCCAGGACCGCCCGGACCAGTACCGCGTTGGCCGCCGCGTCGCCGCCCGCGATGTCCGCGAGCGACGTCCGGGCGATACCGAGTTCCTCCGGCGTAACGGTGTAGGTGCGCACGCCCCCGGCGACCGCGTCGTACTCGGCGATCGTGGTCGGCCCGCTGGCCGAGACCTCATCCATTCCGGGATGCCCGTTCACCACAAGCGTGCGTTCCGCACCGAGGCGCCCCGCGACCTCTGCCATGAGCGGCGCGAGATTCGCGTCGTAGACCCCGAGCAACTGCCGCGTGGCACCCGCCGGGTTCGTGAGTGGACCCAGGATGTTGAAGACGGTGCGGATGCCGATCTCGCGCCGCGTGGGACCGGCGTGGCGCATGGAAGCGTGCAGCGACTGCGCGAACAGGAACCCCACGCCGCATTCGTCGACGCAACGCGCCATCGCTGCCGCGTCGAGCGAGATATCGACCCCGAGCGCCTCGAGCACGTCCGCGGAACCGGCGCTGGACGAGACGGCGCGGTTCCCGTGCTTCGCGACCGCCACGCCCGCGCCCGCGACGACGAAGGCGGTCGTGGTCGAGACGTTGAACGTGTGGAGCCCGTCACCACCGGTGCCGCAGGTGTCGATGTAGCGGACCGCCGTCGGCCGCACCGGCGTCGCCCGCTCGCGCATGGCGCGTGCGAATCCGACGATCTCGTCGACCGTCTCGCCTTTCATCCGCATCCCGACGATGAGCGCCGAGATCTGCGCCGGTGTGGCCTCACCGTCCATGATCACGCCCATCACGCGCTGCGCCTCGTCCTCGTCGAGCGAGTCGCCGCCGGTCACCCGCGCGATCGCGCCGGGAACTGTCGTGACCTCGGCGAGGCGGGCAGAGGACCGGGCCGTACCGCCGGCGGCTGCGATCGCCGCGGGCGCCTCGGCGGTGGTGCGCGCGAGCGGCACCTCGCCGGTGAGGTCGAGGAAGTTCGCGAGCAGCTTCGCGCCGTCAGGCGTCAGCACGCTCTCCGGGTGGAACTGGACGCCGAAGATCGGCAGGTCGCGGTGCTCGATGCCCATCACCACACCGTCGCCGGTCCGGGCCACCGCGACGAGCGGTTCCTCGATACTGCCTGCATCCACGCAGAGCGAGTGGTAGCGCGTGGCTGTGAACGGGTCGGGCAGGCCCGCGAAGAGCCCGGTCCCCGCGTGTGCGATCTCGTCGGTCTTGCCGTGCACCGGCCGGGGCGCGCGACAGACGGTGGCTCCGAAGGCTTCGGCGATGACCTGATGACCCAGGCACACCCCGAGCACGGGCACGCGCGCGGAGGCCGCGGCCCGGACCACGTCGCTCGAGACGCCGGCGTCTGCCGGGGTTCCGGGTCCCGGCGAGATGACGATCCCTGCCGGGCGCAGCGCGAGGGCCTCGTCCGCGGCGATCGCGTCGTTGCGCTCCACGCGCACTTCGGCCCCGAGCGCGGAGAGCAGCTGCACGAGGTTGTAGGTGAAGCTGTCGTAGTTGTCGATGACGAGGATCATCGCGCCACCTCCGCGTGCATCCCCGCGGCGAGTTCCAGCGCGTGGTGGAGCGCCCGCGCCTTGTGCAGGCACTCCTCATACTCCTTCTCCGGATCGCTGTCCGCGACGATTCCCGCGCCGCTCTGGAGGTAGGCGGTGCCGCCCGCGAGAACGAACGTGCGGATCGTGATGCACATGTCCATCGCGCCATCGAGCCCGAAGTAGCCGACGGTGCCCGCGTACGGACCGCGGGCGGCGGGCTCGAGTTCCGAGACGATCTGCATCGCACGGACCTTCGGAGCCCCCGACACGGTGCCCGCGGGGAACGTGGCGCGCAACGCGTCGAACGCGTCCTTCCCGGGGGCGAGCGTCCCAGTCACGTTGCTCACGATGTGCATGACGTGGCTGTAGTACTCGACCTCCATGAGCTCGTCGACCGTGACGGTGCCCGGCGAGCTCACTCGCCCGAGGTCGTTGCGGCCGAGGTCGACGAGCATGACGTGCTCGGCGCGCTCCTTCTCGTCAGCGAGCAGGTCGGCGCGCAGACGGCTGTCCTCGGCCGCGTCCACCCCGCGCGCACGAGTACCCGCGAGCGGGCGCGTCAGCACCGTGTCGCCCTCAACACGGACGAGCGGCTCGGGACTCGATCCCACGAGAGTCACGTCGCGGGTGCGGACGTAGAACATGTAGGGGCTCGGGTTGACGGCGCGCAGAACGCGATAGAGGTCGAGGCCATCGCCGCCGTAGGGAGCGCTGAAGCGCTGTGAGAGCACCACCTGGAAGATGTCGCCCGCCAGGATGTGCTCCTTCGCCGACTCCACGTCGGCCACGAACTGATCGCGCGAGGTGTGCTCGTGAAGCGGCACCGCCGCGGTGACATCCACCGCGCCGAGCTCGGCGCCGCGAGGACCCTGGTCGATGCGCTTGAGGCACGCGTCGATGCGATTGAGCGCCGCCTCGTACGCGAACTCGGGCGCGCCGCCCGGGCGCACCGGAGCGATGACCTGCAACACACGCCGCGCATGGTCGAACGCCACGACGATGTCGGCCATCATGAACACCATGTCCGGCAGCCCGAGCTCGTCGTTGGGATGCCTCGGCACCTTCTCGAAGCCGGCTGCCGCCTCGTAGCCGACGAACCCGACGGCGCCCCCGACGAACAACGGCAGGCCGGGGACACGCGCGACACGTCCCGCCGCCAGGCGGTCCGCCACCACGGTGAGCGGATCGTCGGCACGCAGGCCGGTCACCCCGCCGTTCTCGACCACCACCTCGTCCCGGTGGGACGTGATCACCTCGCCATCCCCGACGCCGAGGAAGCTGTAGCGGCCGAGGCGCTCGCCGCCGATGACGCTCTCCAGCAGGAATGCGTGCTCAGCGCCCTCCGCGATGGCCATGAACGCGGAGATCGGCGTGGCGAGGTCCGCGTACACCTCGCGCGCGACCGGGACCACGTCGTGGTCGGCCGCCAGCCGAACGAACTCCGCTTTGCTCGGTACGGTCATTCGAGACCCTTCCACGTCTTCCGGGCAACACAAGAAGCCCTCGTCCTGTAAGGGACGAGAGCTTCGGCTCCCGCGGTACCACCCTTGTTGACCCGCCATACACGGCGAGCCCACTTGTGTTCCGAGATACGGGAGAAAAGTGCCTCCGATATCCGGCCCCTTGTATCGATGGGGGTCCGCCGTCACTAGTAGGCCCGACTACGGCCGTTGCTCCGGAACCTCGGGGGACCATTCACACGGTTCGCTCACGCCGGTTTCCACCAACCACCGGCTCTCTAGGCTTCGCGACCGAGCTACTCTTCCCCGTCACAGGCTGAATCGATATGCGATTGGGACGCAGAATACACGCGACGCGGCGCCGGTGCAAGCACGATATCGGTCTCACGCCTCCGGATGGCGCGACCGGAACAGCAGGTACGAGTAGACGTACGTGGCCACGACGATGCCGAAGATCGCACCCAGCATGATGACGATGTTGGCCGGCGACGGCAGGAACGCGCACACGACGGTCACCGCGCCCGCGAGCACGAACAGGTAGCCGCCGAGTCGGTTCGTCTTGCGCCACACGACCTCGTCGGACAGCGTCCAGCTCACGCGCATCCCGAAGGTCCAGTTCTGCTTCACGGTGGTCATGAAGTTCCCGATCACAGCGAACAGCAGGCCGACGGCCACGAGGATGACCTTGGTCACGTCGAACGCGTTGTCGTAGGCAGCCGCGGTCGTGGCCGCGAACACAACGGCCTCCATGCCGATGATCGCGTCCAGCAGGATGTTGTAGGCGCGGAACGACATCTTGAGGCTGCGCCGCTTCGGGTCCAGGAACGGCACGAAGACGAGGAGCACGTAGATGCCGAGCGCCACGAGCGGCATGAAGTAGGCGCTCATGAGCGACTTCGCGGACCAGGCGTCGGGACCGTTGAGGCCCCAGTGCGTCGGGAACCGCTCCGGCATCGACGGATACAAGACCGCGGCGGCGATGAACATCACCGCGATGATGAGCAGCGGCAGTTTCGTGTAGTCGCGCAGGCGTGGCGGCGCGGGAAGCTCGTCCGGCTGCGGCGCACCGTTCACGCCCTCCGGCGTGGCGTCATCGATAAGGGGATCACTCGTCATCGCGCGTCTCCTCCTTCGGGGAGCCGAACATCTCGAGCAGGTAGCTCATAACGTCCTGGAATACCGTCGTGTCGAGCGAGTACACGATCTCCTGACCTCGCCGGTCCGCATGCACGAGCCCCGCGGCTTTGAGCGCGGACAGGTGGTGTGAGATCGACGGCTTGCTCATCGCGAAGTTCTCCGCGATCGCGCCCGCGGTCAGGTCGCTGCGCCGCAGCAACTGCAGGATCTCGCGGCGCGTCGGGTCCGATAGCGCCTTGAACACGTCGGCCACGAGCACACCTCCTTAGACTGTTAGACACATGTCTAAGTGTATGCACGGAGGTGGGATGGGTCAAGAAGGACGTGACGATGAGGTCAGCGCGCCGGACGTCAGGCGCCCGAAGCGCCCAGCACTTCGCGAAGACGGCCGATCCTCTGCATCTCCGGATCGTCCTCGGGAGCGTATCCGAACCCTGCCCAGCAGAAGAATAGGCCCGAATACGCCTCCCCCGCCCCGGGGACGGTGTTGTTCGCCTGCAACACGTTCTCGAGACCGGCCAGCATCTGCTCCGGGTCCTTCAGGAGCAGCATACCTTCAGCATCGGCCTTCTCCGCCGCGACCAGACCCGCGCGCTCGTGCCCGGCCATGAGGACCTCCGTGAGCGCGACCCCGAGGAAGCCGAATAGGAACCCGCCGGTGCCCCCCGGCGCCTGCCGCGCGCCAGAAGTGATCGCGCCACCCCTCAGCGCTTCGCCCCACGTGGGTTCGTCCTGCAGCGGCCTGTCCTTGTGGAGTTGATACGCCCTATCGGCCCAGATCGGCCCCATGACCGCCGAGAGCACCGTCGCCCACAGCGTGTCTCCGGCGCGCACCCGGGCCATCAGGTTCGCGAAGACGGCTCTCTGGTCTTCCGGGCCCAGCCGTTCCGCGAACCCGCGGGTGACGCCGATGATCGTCTCTGTCTCCGCCAACCCGAGCGCGAACGCGTTGACGCGATCGCAGTCCTCGATGAGCGAGAGCCGAGGGACCCCGGGGCAGCCTGCCGCGATCGCCATGTCGTGCAACGCCGATTCGGTCTCGGGCAACGTACCCGTCTGGCACGGCACCGCGCCGAACGAACCGGGGAGCCGTTCTTCCGGGTGTGTGAGCATGCGCCACACGTGCGCCACAGCAAGGCCCACACCGAGGAGGAAGCCGCCTGCGACGAGCCAAGGAAGTGCCCTCCCGAAGTCGGCGCCGTTCTCGCCTGACATCAGGGCCCCTACGATGACCAGGCCGCCGATCCCCACCATCAAGGCGAGCGAGACGGCGGCGGCCAGCACGAACACCGTGATGAACGCCGCCTCCTTGGTCCGGTTGCGCTCGATGCGGTCCCACAGCGGCTGACTGCGGCCGCGGCGCGGCCGGGTGGCCGCGGTCACGGGCGCGGAGGAAGGCCGACGCGGCCGGACAGCTCCGTGGCGAGGTCCTCGGCGGGGATCCCCTCGCGCACGAGCACCACCAGGAGGTGGTACAGCAGGTCGGCGGCCTCGTAACGTGTCTGCGCGGGGTCGTGGTCGCGAGCCGCGATGATCACCTCTCCGGACTCCTCCGCGATCTTCTTCAAGAGCTTGTCCTGGGGGCCGGAAAGCAGCTTCGTGGTGTAGCTGCCCTCCGGGAGGTCGCGCTTGCGCTGTTCGAGCACGCCCATGAGACCGGCGAGCACGTCGCCGAGACGCGGCGCTTCCATGGTGTCCTCCTCCACCGTCTGCGCCAGCGGCAGCGCCCGGTAGAAGCAGGTGCGCTCCCCGGTGTGGCAGGCGCCCTCGCCGCGCTGCTCCACGGTCAGCAGCAGCGCGTCGCCGTCGCAGTCATAGCGGACGCCGGTCACGTCCTGGACGTTGCCGGAGGTCTCGCCCTTCATCCAGTACGTGTTGCGGCTGCGGCTGAAGAACCACGCGCGTCCGGAAGCGAGCGTGCGCGCCAGCGCCTCACGGTCCATCCACGCGAGCATGAGGACCTCGCCGGTCCCCCGCTGCTGCACCACCGCGGGCAGAAGGCCGCCCTCGCCCCACGTCAGGTCCTCGACCGTCAGGTCGTCACGTTCGCGGTCCATCGGCTCCCTCATCCCTTCCAGGTCAGCGGTGCGGGGCGCGCGGGGTCGTCGGGCACGTCCACGAGACGGACCGGAACGCCGGCCGCAGCCATGGCGGCCTTGATGTCCCGGACCCGGAACGTCCCGTAGTGCAGCGTCGACGCGGCGAGGACCGCGTCGGCGTCCGCCTCGATCACGACCTCAGCGAAGTCGTCGAGCTTGCCCGCTCCCCCGCTCGCGATCACGGGGATCGTGAGTGCGCGGGTGACCGCGCGCGTCAGCGGGAGGTCGTAGCCGTCGTTGGTGCCGTCGCGGTCCATGCTCGTGAGCAGTATCTCGCCGGCGCCGAGCTCCTCCGCCCGTCTCCCCCACTCCACGACGTCCATGCCGGTGTTGATGCGCCCGCCGGACACGAAGACCTCCCAGCGGTCACGGCCTCCGGCGACGCGGCGCGCGTCGATGGCCACGACGATGCACTGAGACCCGTAGATGCGGCTGGTCTGCGAGATGAGCTCGGGCGACGCCACCGCCGCCGAGTTGAGCGAGACCTTGTCGCAGCCCGCGAGCAGCATCGCCCGGATGTCGGCCGCCGAGCGCATCCCGCCTCCGACGGTGTACGGGATGAAGCAGACCTCGGCGGTCCGGGCCGCGACGTCCAGCATCGTCGGCCGCTCCTCGTGGGTCGCGGTGATGTCGAGGAACACGAGCTCGTCCGCGCCTTCCACGTCGTAGAACCGCGCGAGTTCGACCGGGTCGCCGGCGTCGCGCAGGTCCACGAAGTTCACGCCCTTGACCACGCGGCCCGCGTGCACGTCGAGGCACGGTATGACGCGCTTCATCAGCACGGTGCGGTCACTCCTCTCCGCGCCCGGCCGCGATCGCGCGCGCCAGCTCGAAGGAGCCTTCGTACAGCGCCTTGCCCACGATGACGCCCTCGATGCCGGGGACCTGCGCAAGGACGCGGATGTCCGCGATCGTGGACACGCCCCCGGACGCTATGACCGCCGCCTCGGTCGCCAGCGCGAGCCCGCGATACGCCTTGAGGTTCGGCCCCGATTGCATGCCATCGAGCGAGATGTCGGTGTACACGACGCGCTTGATGCCCAGCGAGCCGAGCTCGCCCACCACCTCGACGACGTCGTGCTCGGTGCCCTGCTTCCAGCCTTCGATCGCGACGCGGCCGCCACGCGCATCGACTCCCGCGACGATCCCGGGCCAGCGCGCGCAGGCTTCCTTCACGAAGGCCGGATCGGTGATCAGCGCTGTCCCCAGGACCGCGCGGGCGACTCCGACGTCAAAGAGCCGCTGCAGAGTGCGCTCCGTCCGAATGCCGCCGCCGACCTGGACCGGCACGCGCACCGCCGCGACGATCGCCTCGATCGCTGCGATGTTGACCGGCTCACCGGTGACGGCGCCATCGAGGTCGACGACGTGGATGATCTCGGCGCCAGCGTCCTCCCACCGCTTCGCCTGGTCCACAGGATCGTTGTTGTAGACGGTGGCTTCGTCGAACCTTCCCTGCCGCAAACGGACGACGCGGCCGGCCAGGATGTCGATCGCAGGCAGTATCTGCACGCTCACGCGCACTCCTCTTCCACGATGGCGGCGAAGTTCCGCAGCAGCGCGAGGCCGCGATCGGACGACTTCTCGGGATGGAACTGGACGCCGTACACGCTGCCGGCTGCGACCGCCGCGGCGAACGGTATGCCGTGCTCGGTGACACCGATCGCGGCCAACGGGTCGTCGGGAACGACGTGGTAGCTGTGCACGAAGTAGAACGCGCTGCCGTCCTCGATGCCGTCGAACAACCGGTTCGGGCGCGGGTACGTGACGGTGTTCCACCCGATGTGGGGCACCTTCACGCCTCCCGGCAGCCGCTCACACCTGCCCGGGACGAGGCCGAGGCCCGCCCACTCGCCGTCCTCGAACCCGACGGTCGCGAGCAGCTGCATGCCGAGGCAGATGCCGAGCAGCGGCACGCCGGCCGCGACGCGCGCCAGCAACACCTCACGCAGCCCGGACGACTCGAGGTTCGCCGCGGCGTCACGGAACGCTCCGACGCCGGGCAGCACGATGCCCCGCGCGCTCGCGAGCACGCGGGGGTCGCCGGTCACCACGACACCCGGCACGCCGGCGGCGGCGAATCCCTTCTCGACGCTGCGGAGGTTGCCCATGCGGTAGTCGACGATGGCTATCGCCGGGGCGGCCACCGCCGTCACCGGGCCACGTCCTGCACGCGCCGCGGACAGACCAGGTCTTTCACAGCACGCCCTTTGTGGAAGGCACGCCGGTGACGCGCGGATCGAGTTCCACGGCCTCCCGGAGAGCGCGCGCAAGCGCCTTGAACGCGGCTTCGATGATGTGATGGGCGTTCTCCCCGCTCACCTCGTGCAGGTGCACGGTGATCCCCGCGTTCGCCGCGAGTGCGGTGATGAACTCCCTCGCCAATGTGGTGTCGAACGTCCCGATCACCTCGATCGGTACCTCGACCTCGTAGGTCAGCGACCCGCGGCCCGAGATGTCCACGGCCGCCAACACGAGCGCCTCGTCCAGCGGCACCGCCGCCGAGCCGAACCGCCGGATGCCCGAACGGTCACCAAGGGCGGAGACCAGCGCCTGCCCGATGCAGATCCCGGTGTCCTCGACAGTGTGATGGGCATCGACCGCCAGATCGCCCTTCGCGTCCACCGTCAGGTCGATGAGCGAGTGGCGTCCCAAGGCGTCGAGCATGTGGTCGAAGAACGGCACGTCTGTCGAGACGCTGGTCACGCCGGTGCCGTCGAGGTCGAGCTCGACGACCACGGCGGTCTCGTTCGTGCTCCGTTCGATGCGCGCGCTGCGTCCCATCGTGGTGCTCCCGTCGGTTCCAGGGGTCGGTTCAGTCGAGTGGTCCCAGGGCGGTGGAGACCGGGTCCAGCTCCTCGTCACTCGTCGTGCCGAACATGTCGCGCGCCCTGCGCCGGTGCATGAGCTCCTCCATCGCCGTCAGGAAGGCGCTGTTCTCCCGCTCGGACCCGACTGTCACGCGCAGGCAGTCCTCACACCCCGGCACACGCGAGACGTCCCTGACGAGGATGCTGTAGGAGTGGAGAAGGTCACGCCATACCGCCGCCGCGCGTTCCACGCGGAAGAGGACGAAGTTGGCCTCGGTGCGGAATACCTTGACGTGCGGGATGCGCGCGAGCCCCTGCTCCACGACATCGCGCTGCCGCAGCAGCTCCTGGATCTGCGACTCGAAGACCACCCGCTCGCGGAACACGAGCCCCGCGGCCCACTGGCTGAACCTGTCGACCGAGTACGGCTGCCGGACCTTGGTCAGCTCCCGCACGACGTCCTCGTGCGCGAGGATGTAGCCCACGCGAAGCCCCGCCAGAGAGAACGCCTTCGAGAACGTGCGGAGGATCACCAGGTTCGGGTGCCGCTCCATGTGCGGCCGCATCGTGTGTCGCGAGAACTCGAAGTAGGCCTCGTCGACCAGCACGAGCGCGTCGGTCGCCTTCAGCACATCGATGAGGAACGTCTCTGGGGCGAGGTTGCCGGTGGGGTTGTTCGGGTGGGAGATCATGACGATGTCGACGCCACCCTGCCCGAGCCGCGCCATGAACACCTTCTCGTCGATCGAGAAGTCCTTCTGGCGGCGCGGTACCTCCGCGATCTCGGTCCCGGTGAGGCGCGCGTCGATCTCGTACATCGCGAACGTAGGAGGCGCGGTGAGCAGAGTGCGTCCGAGCCCTCCCCACGCGAGCATCAGGTCGAAGATGAGCTCGTCTCCGCCGTTGCCCACCAGCACGTTGCCGGGATCGAGGCCGTTCGCATCCGCGATCCGGGTCCGCAGCGCCGTGGCCATCGGGTCCGGATACCGGTTGAAGGCGAGCTGCGGGAGCTGCTTCGCCATGTTGGCCAGAAGCTCGTGTGGCAGGTTCGACGGGTTCTCGTTGGCGGACAGGTTGATCTCCACCTCCGGCTCGCGCGCGTCGTACGCGGTCAGGTCGGCGAGCTCCGGGCGTGGCCCTCTCAGTTCGCCCACGGCTCAGGCCTCCCCGGGTCCGGCGCCGGCTTCGGCGTCCATCTCCTCGGCGAGTTCCAGTCGCAGCACGACGGCGTCGGCGTGCGCGTCGAGGCCCTCGGCCGTTGCCAGCGCGATTACAGTCGCCGCATCGGTCTCCAGCGCGGCGCGCGAGTACGAGATCACCGAGGATTTCTTCACGAAGTCGTCCACGGAGAGCGGGCCTGAGAAGCGCGCAGTCCCGCCGGTGGGAAGCACGTGGTTCGGGCCGGCGACGTAGTCACCGACAGATTCGGGCGTCCACGGACCGAGGAAGATCGCGCCCGCGTTGCGCACGTGACCGAGGAGCTCGAAGGGTTCGGCCATCATGATCTCGAGGTGTTCGGGCGCGATGGCGTTCGCGACGTCGATGGCGGCGGACTCGTCCTCGACGACGACCACGAGGCCGTTGTCGGTCAGGCTGCGCCGGATGACGTCGGCGCGCGGCGCTTCGGCCAGAAGCACGTCCAGCGCCTCCTCGACCTCGTCCGGGAGCGTGGGGTCAGACGTCACGAGGTATGCGCGCGCGTTCGGGTCGTGCTCCGCCTGGGCCATCAGGTCGATGGCGACGAACGCCGGCTCGGCCGTCTCATCGGCGAGCACGCAGATCTCGGAGGGACCGGCCAGCATGTCGATGCCCACGTCCCCGACCACGAGCTTCTTGGCGGCGACGACGTAGGCATTGCCGGGCCCGGTGATCTTGTCGACACGAGGGATCGACGCGGTTCCGAACGCGAGAGCGGCGATCGCCTGGGCGCCACCGACCTTGTAGATCTCGGACACCCCGACCTCGGCCGCGGCGGCGAGCACGTACGGGTTGACCGAGCCGTCGGCGGCCGGCGGAACGACCATCGCGATCTCGTCCACACCGGCGACCACCGCAGGGATCGCGTTCATGAGCACGCTCGAGGGGTAGCAGGCCCTGCCGCCGGGGACGTAGATGCCGACCCTGCGCAGGGGTGTCACCTTCTGACCGACGAACACGCCTCCCTCACGGGCGTCGAACCACGACTGGGGAAGCTGCCGCTCGTGGAACTCCTCTATCGAGGACGCCGCGGCGGCGAGCGCGTCCTTGAACTCGTCGGACACGGACGCGACGGCCGTCTCTATCTCGGCGCTCGTGACGCGAAGGACATCCAGGTCCGGACCGTCGAACCGCTGCGTGTACTCGCGCACCGCCTCGTCACCGCGCTCACGGACGTCCTCGACGATACGGGCCGCGACCGAGAGCACCTCCGGGTCCACGCCTCCGTCGCGCCGCAGGTCCGCTGTGTCGAGCGCCCGGCCACGCTTCAGCTCGATCCTCCGCATGATCACTGCATCACTCCTTTGGAGCCCTGTGCCGCGGCGGCGCGCAAACGCTCCACCAGCCCTGTCACCCTGTCAGCGTCGATCCGCACGGACACCGGGTTCGCGATGAAGCGCGCACTCGAGTCCATGACCTCGTCCACGATACTCAATCCGTTCTCGCGAAGGGTGGTTCCCGTCGCCGTGATGTCCACGACCTGGTCCGCAAGGCCCACCAGCGGCGCCAGCTCGATGTTCCCGTGCAGCTTCACGAGCTCCACCTGGATCCCACGCGAGGCGAAGTGCGCCTCGGCGACACGCGGGTACTTCGTCGCGACCCTGATCACCCCAAGGCGCCGGTACGAGCGCAAGACCTCCTCGGACGACCCTTCGCGCTCCGCGACCACGAACCGGCACTGCCCGAACCCGAGATCGGCGAGCTCGACCACATCGAGGCCGGCCTCGGCGAGGACATCCGCCCCGGACACAGCGACATCCGCCGCGCCGTACGCGACGTAGGCCGGGATGTCGGTCGGCTTGCAGATGATGAAGCGCATCTCGTCGGTGTCGACGATCAGTTGGCGCCCAGGGTCCGCCAGCGCGCCGACGTCGACGCCGGCGCGCACGAGCAGCGAGACGGTGCCCTCGAACAGAGCGCCCTTCGGGACGGCCATACGAAGCCGGGTGTCGGTCATCGCACGCTTCCCTTCTCGTTCGAGGCCTCGAGCGCCGGAGGCGCCGAGAGCGGCTCGAGCGCCAAGGCCGCGCCGTCACTCACGCGCGTGAGTGCGGCGTCTTCCCCGGCCATCCACCAGACCGCTCCCGCGTCGCGCGCCTCGCCAACGAGCGCGTCAGCGGTCCGGTTGGCGCTCGCCTGCACGCGCCAGCCGCCCGCACGCAGGCGGGAGCACACCCGGGCGCACGCGGCGGGATCGCCACCGACGAGCGCATCGATGTCCCGCACCGGCACTTCCACGCCCTGAGCGGCCAGCGCGATCGTCACGCGCTCGAGCGAGAGCGCGAAGCCAGCGGCGGGCATCGGCGTGCCGAACGCCGCGAGCAGGTCGTCGTACCGTCCGCCGCCACCGAGTGGAAGGCCCAGACCGGGCGCGTACGCCTCGACTATGAGCCCGGTGTAGTAGTCGAACGAGCGGAGGATGCCGAAGTCGACGCGCACGCGGTCTGCCGCGCCGGCCGCCTCCAGGAGGTCCCACGCCGCTTCGAGCGCGTCCAGCGCGCCCGCGCACCCCACCGCACCCGCCGCGGCACGGCACGCAGCGATCGCTTCGCGTCCGCCCGCGATCCGGACGACGGTGCGCAGCGCGGAACCGACCGTCGACGGAACGCCCGGCGCCGCGGTGAGCGCGTCGAACGCGACGAGGTTGCGTGCGTGTGCGGCGGCCATCAGGGATGCGGCCCATTCGGGAGTCGAGGCCGCCGCACCGATGAGCGCGCGCAGCACGGCCACCGTTCCCATGCCGACCGTGAACTCCGTCAGCCCGGTGGCGCGCAGCGCGTCGACCAGGACGCAGACGACCTCGGCGTCCGAAGCGGGGCCGTTCACTGCCAACAGCTCGACGCCGAGCTGGGCGAACTGGCGGGACTCGCCGCGCAGCGAGGCGTGCTCGCGGTATACGTCCGCTGCGTAGCAGAGCCGCTGCGGGCCGCTCGAGCCACCGAGGCGCGCCGCCGCGAGGCGGGCGATCGGCAGCGTCATCTCCGGACGCAGCGCCAGGAGCGATCCATCCAAGTCGACGAGGCGGAACGCGGCGCCGGACACGGTGGCTCCCACGGCGGCTTCCAGCGTCGCGTACTCCTCCACCGCCGGCGTCTCCACGAAACGGTACGCGTATCGCATGAAGACATCGGAGACCGCCGCGGTGATCACTCGGCGTTCGGCGGCCTCCTCGAACAGCACATCTCGGAAACCGCGAGGGGTGACGGGGCGCATCGGTGCGGTCCTTCCGGGTAGGGATCGTTCATATCGCTGTACTTTAGTACGGTGGAGTGCTGCAGCGATAAAGTACCATCCGTGCCGGTCCTGCGCAACCCCCTACAGCTCGTAGACCGAGTCCGCTCCGAAGACCTCCCGCAACTCCGCGTGGAGCTGGTGCGAGGTCATGTCGACCAGGTACGTGTCGGGCGGCAGCGCGTAGGTCTTCGTCCCTCCGCCGTTCGAGATCTCGACGCGCACGCTGTCGCGGCCCGGATAGCGGGGCACAAGGCGCTTGAACCAGTCCAGCACCTCCGGGTCCGTGAAGCGCGCGCCTTCGTCGCGGATCAGCAGGACTCCCGGCCCTCTGGCGAAGCTACCGTCATCCCCGAGCGGGACCACGTCGATCACCTGCAGCTTCCGCCCACGGTCCGACACCTCGACCTTGGCCCGCACCCGCACGATGGCGTCCTCGGCGAACAGCCCCTCGAACTTCGCGTAGACATTGCCGAAGAGCCGGCCCTCTGCGAAGCCGTCTAGGTCCTCCAAGGTGAAGTCGATCATCGACTTCCCCTTCTTGGTCACGACACGGGACACCGACGTCAGGATCCCCGCGAACCACGCGGACTGGCCATCGCTCATGTTCTCGATCTCGTCCAGGGACATGGAACGCGCACCTTCGATGACCGAGGCGATCTCGCGCAGCGGATGGTCGGAGACGTAGATGCCGAGCATCTCCTTCTCGAAGGTCAGCTTCATGGGCTTGTCCCACTCGTCGCCGTCGGGAGCCGGCTCGTCGTGCCTGAAGCCGTGGTCGCCCTCGAGCTCGAAAAGGCCGGTCTGCCCCGCCTCGTCGTCCTTGGCACGCTTGACGGCCAAGTCGATGGCGTCGCTCATCATCGCCATGAGGTGCTTGCGCGTGTATCCGGTCGAATCGAACGCGCCGGCCTTGATGAGCGACTCGAGGGTGCGCTTGTTCAGCGCCTTCGGATCGACCCGCGAGCAGAAGGCCTGCAGCGAGGTGAACGGGCCGTTCGCCTGCCGCTCCGCCACGATGGCGGCGACCACGCCCTCGCCCACGTTCCGCACGCCGGCGAGCCCGAAGCGGATGCCCTCGGGCACCGCCGTGAAGTCCGCCCCCGAGGAGTTCACGTCAGGCGGCAGGACCGGGATCCCGCTTCGCTTCGCCGCCGCGACGTACTTCACGATGCTCTCGGTCTTGCCCGAGTAGCTCGAGAGCACCGCCGCCATGAACTCGCGCGGGTAGTGCGTCTTCAGGTACGCGGTCTGGTACGAGATGAGGCCGTACGCCGCGGAGTGGCTCTTGTTGAAGCCGTACCCCGCGAACTTCTCGATGTCGTCGTAGACTCGCTCGGCGAGCTTGCGCTCGTAGCCGCCGGCGACGGCGCCGTCCACGAAGTCGGCCCGCCACTTCGCCATCTCGGCGTCGTCCTTCTTGCCCATGGCCTTGCGGAGCTTGTCCGCCTTGGCGGCGGAGAAGCCGGCCATGTCCATCGAGATGCGCATGACCTGTTCCTGGTAGACCATCGTGCCGTGGGTCTCTTCCAGGATGTGCTTGATCCGGTCGTCGTAGTAGACGACCTTCTGGCGTCCGTGTTTGCGCTCGACGAAGTCCTTGACCATGCCCGACTGCAGCGGCCCCGGACGGTACAGCGCCACCAGGACGGCCACGTCGGAGAACTGCGTCGGCTTGAGGTCCTTGAGCAGCTGGCGCATCCCCCCGGACTCGACCTGGAAGACGCCGTCCACGTCCCCGCGGCGCAGCAGCGCATACGTCGCCTTGTCGTCCATCGGGATCTTCTCGATGTCGATGTCGACGCCGTGGTTGGCTTTGATGGCCGCGAGCGCCTTCGCGATGACGGTCAGGGTCCGCAGGCCGAGGAAGTCCATCTTGAGCAGGCCCAGCTCCGCCACCAGCTTGCCTTCGTACTGGGTGACGATCGCCTCATTCTTGGTGTCCCGCTTGATCGGCGTGTGGAAGCGCAGCGGGTCGCGGCAGATCACGACGCCGGCCGCGTGCACTCCCTCACCTCGCACGAAGTGCTCGAGCGCGAGCGCGGCGTCGATGATGCGCTTCGTGTCGCCGTCGGTCTCGTACGCGGTCCGGAGATCCGGGTTCATCTTGAGCGACGTCGCGATCTCGGCGTCGGGACCTTCCTGGATCATCTTCGCGACCTTGTCGGGCACGCCGAACGGGTAGCCGAGGATGCGGCCCGCGTCGCGGACCGCCGCGCGCGCCTTCATCGTCGAAAAGGTGATGATCTGCGCGACCTTGTCCTCGCCGTACTTGTCCCTCACGTAGTCGATGACCTCGCCGCGGCGTTCGTCGTCGAAGTCGATGTCGATGTCGGGCATCTCGGTGCGCTCGGGGTTGAGGAAGCGTTCGAACAACAGCCCGTGCTCGAGGGGGTCGAGAGCGGTGATGCGAAGGGCGTACGCGATGATCGAACCGGCCGCGCTGCCGCGTCCAGGGCCCACGCCGATGCCGTTGGCCTTGGCCCAGGCGATGAAGTCCTGCACGACGAGGAAGTACCCCGCGAAGCCCTTCTCCCGGATGACGCCGAGCTCGTAGTAGAGGCGCTCGAGAGCTTCGGGCGGGATCGGATCGCCGTACCGGTCGCGCATGCCGACGAGGCACTGCTCCTCGAGATAGGCGTCCAGCGCCTCCTGCTCGTCCATGCCAGCGAACCGCTCGGGAACGCCGAAGACCGGCAGGAGGATCTTGCCGAACTCGAGTTCCACGTTGCAGCGCTCGGCGACGTCAGCGCTGTTGGAGATCGCCTCCGGATACTCCGCGAGGGCCTCGGACATCTCCTCGGCCGTTCGCATGAAGAAGCGGTCGCACGAGAAGCGCATCCGCTGCGTGTCGTCCAGGATCTTGCCCGTCTGGATGCACAGCAACATGTCCTGCGTCTTCGCGTCTTCGGCGTGGACGTAGTGGATGTCGTTGGTGCCGACCAGCGGAAGGCCCTTCTCGCGCGCGATCGCGGCCAGCTCGCGGTTCAGGTCGTACTGGGTCACACCGTTGCTCGCGGTGATGCCCTGCTGCTGCAGTTCGACGAGGAAGTTGCCCTCGCCGAAGATCCGGGAGTAGCGCTCGGCCCAGTCACGTGCGCGCTTCGGGTCGCCGTTCTCGATCGACTTGCTCAGGATCCCCGACATGCAGGCGCTGGAGCCGATGAGACCCTCGCTGTAGTGGGTCAGCAGCTCCTCGTCCACGAGCGGCCGGTAGTAGAACCCCGAGATCCACGCGTCGGAGACGATCGCCATCAGGTTGCGGTAGCCCTGCTCGTTCTGTGCGAGGAGGAGCAGGTGGTAGATGTCCGGCTTGCCGTCACGGACCAGCCGCGACCCGGAGGTGAAGTACACCTCGCAACCGAGGATGGGCTTGACTCCCGCCTTGGCCGCCGCCTTGTAAAACTCCACGGCGCCGTACATGTTGCCGTGGTCGGTCAGAGCCAGCGCCGGCATCTCGAGTTCCTTGGCCCGCGCGACCAGTCTGTCGATCTTCGCGGCGCCGTCGAGCAGCGAGTATTCGGAATGCGTGTGCAGGTGGACGAACCGCACGGGGAAGGTCACGCCTCCCGTATGCGCGAGAGAACGGTCCTGTAGCCGTCAGCGCCGTAGTTCAGGCAACGGCTCACACGGCTGATCGTCGTCGTCGACGCGCCGGTGGCCTCGCGGATGTCGTCGTAGTGCTCGCCTGCCGACAGCATCCGAGCGACCTCGAGCCGCTGCGACATCTCCCGGATCTCGCGCACCGTGCACACGTCCTGGAGGAACGAATAGACGTCGTCGGGATCCCCGAGCGCCGCGAAAGCAGCAAGGAGACGCTCGACGTCGGGGGTGCGAAGACGGTCCGCGTGCATTCCTTCTCAGGGCCTCCGCTCGGGGTTCGCAGTGGTTCGGGCGCGCCTTTGATGGTAGCACCGCGACCCGACACGGGACCCCGTTCCGGGGCTCCGCCCGTCACATTCCGAGCGGACGAACGGACGTTCGGGATGGCTCGGTTCAGGCCATCCCGAGACGCCGCGCGAAGGCGGCGGCGAGCGCGTAGACCGGCAGCCACCACGACGACGTGATCATCAGCAGCTCGCCCTGGTCCAAGCGCATCGACGAGGCCAGCGGACCTGTCGGCCAGAGCGCCATGGAGAACGCGACCGCGGTGACGGCGAGGCCGGCGACCAGCACTGAGGCATGCAGGAGACGGCGGGAGCGCGAGGCGGCTACGAGCTCCACGACGAGCGGAGCCGCCACGACCGCCAGCGTCACGGCAGAGACGGCGCCGGTCGCCGAGAGGCTGCGGCCCACACCCTCTCTGAACATGAGGACGAGCAAGGGGGTGAGCAGGACGGTAGACACGACGCTGGCGAGCGTAGTGACCGCGAACAGCACCAGAGCGCGGAGAGGAAGCGTCCGGGGCCGGCCAGGAGAGTCGACGAGCAGGAGCGTGAAGGCGGTGAGCACCGGTGGCAGGGCGAACGCCGCCAGGTAGACACCGTCGAATGCGTACTTCGGCTGCAGCCCGAGGAGCGGGATCTCGAAGGCCAGGAAGATCGCCCCGATGGCATACCCGAGCGCATACGTCCTGAGCGCGGGAGGGCCCTCCTGGGTATCGACTTCAGGTCGAGGTCCAGTGAATGGGACGACTGTCGTTCCGGTCATCAGGGACATCCTTCGCGGTCGTGTGCAGCGGCGCTCCTTCCGAGGGTACCTGCGACCCGCAGACGCGCACATGACGGAAGTCAAACGGCGGAAGTGGCCGCCCCGTACCTTGGAGGCCGTGCGGTATCATTCATCGCCCCGCCGCCGCGCACCACTTCGGCGGCGCCGTCCGCAAGACCCGCCTGGATCCCGGAGCCGCGCCCCATGTCAGACAACAGCCACGAGACTCCCTTCCCCGAGCCCGAACCGGACAACAGCGTCCCCACGTCGGTCGCCGAAGCGGAGTCCGACACCAGCAGCCCTCCGTACAGGATCGTCCGCCGGGGCGGGACCTTCGAGTCGTTCCGGCATCGTGCGTATCTCCTCTTCTGGAGCGGAGCGCTCGTCAGCAACGTGGGAACGTGGATGCAGTCCGCGGTCATCGGCCTCATCGCGTACGGCTTCCGCCGCTCCGACGCCGACCTCGCCCTGGTGACGTTCGCCGCGCAGATCCCGAACCTGTTCCTGGCGCTGCCGGGCGGCGTGCTGGCCGACCGCCTCGACAAGCGCAAGCTCATCATCTGGGCGCAGGTGCTGTTGATGATCCAGGCGATCGCCTTCGGCGCGTTGTACGTGACGGGCAGTCTCAGCGCGTCGACCCCGATCAGCTCTCTCGTGCTCGTGAGCGCCCTCGGCCTCTTCGCGGGCGTGATGACAGCCCTGTCGTTCCCCGCGTGGCAGGCGATGATCCCGGACCTCGTGCCGAGGGAAGACCTCCTGAACGCGATCGCGCTGAACTCCGCGCAGTTCCAGTCGGCGCGCATGCTCGGCGGTGCCGCCGCTCTGGGCGTGGTGTACGTCGCCGGCCAGGTCGCGGGGATCGCGGACGTCTTCTGGATAAACGCGATCAGCTTCCTGTTCGTCATCGCAGCGCTGTGGGCGATACGGACCTCGCCGCATATGCCGCCGAAGCGGGCGGTGGCGGCGCGCGAGGGCGCGTGGAAGTCCTTGAAGGAGGGAGTCCACCACGCCGCCACGCATCGCATGATCGGCATCGTGATCCTGAGCACGCTCATCATGACGTTGGTGGGGATGCCGTACATCTTCCTGCTGCCTTCGGTCGCGGACAAAGTCCTCGGCTTCCACACAAAGGAGCAGTACACCAACATCTACACGATCCTGTTCACGGCCAACGGCCTCGGCGCACTCGTGGGTGCGCTGACCGTCGCCAGCCTGCCGCACTGGGTACGCCGGGAGCGGCTCATGCGATGGACGATACTCGCCACCGCCGTGGCCCTGATCGCGTTCGCCGTCACCCCGTGGCTGTGGCTCTCCGTCGCGCTGTCGACCGTGGCCGGCGCGTGCGTGCTGACGACGAACTCGCTCGCGAACACGTCCGTCCAGGCGAACGTGCCGCATCACCTGCGAGGACGCGTGATGTCCGTCTACATCATGTGCTTCCTGGGGGTCATGCCGCTTTCGGCCGCAGCGTTCGGCCCGCTCGCGGAGATCTTCGGGCCGTCTTGGGCGATCGCCGCCGGGGCTATCGTGCTTCTGGCCTGGGCGCTCTTCCTGATCGCGCGCCCGTCGCTGCTCACGCCCGACCCGGAAGGCTAGACGACCCGGCTCGTGAGGCCGCCGATCCCCTCGATACGGACCTCGACGACGTCGCCGGCGTGGAGCTCCCCTATCCCCGACGGGGTGCCGGTGAGCACGATGTCGCCCGGGAGCAACGTCATGACGTGGCTGATGAAGCTGACGAGCGTGGGGACGTCGAAGATCATGTCGCTCGTGCGCGCAGACTGCACGACCTCGCCGTTGAGATAGGTCTCGAGGAGCAGGTCGGACGGGTCGACGTCAGTCTCGACCCACGGCCCCAGCGGGCAGAACCCGTCGAACCCCTTCGCGCGCGTCCACTGGCCGTCCCGCTTCTGCAGTTCGCGCGCGGTGACATCGTTCGCGCAGGTGTAGCCGAGCACGAACGTCAGGGCGTCCTCGGGGGCCACGCGGTGCGCACGACGGCCCATCACGACCGCCAACTCTCCTTCGTAGTCCACACGGCCCACATCGGGCGGCAGGTGGATCTCGCCGCCGGGGGCGTTCATGGCGGTCGGCGGCTTGAGGAAGATCAGCGGCTCGGAGGGGAGCTCGTGCCCCATCTCGTTCGCGTGCGTCTTGTAGTTCACGCCGACGCAGACGATCTTTGTGGGCATCGCGGGGGGCATCAGGCGCGCACCGGTCATCGAGATGACCTCGTCGGTCTCCCAGGCAGCGAACGGCTCGTCTGAGATGAGCGTGATGCTTCCCGCGTCGGCGAGACCGTAGCGGACATCCTCACCTGTGAAGACCCTGACGACCCGCATGCGCGCTTCTCCCTGTGTGGACGACCGTCTTTGCCGTTCAAGGAGAGTAGTTCGCGTTCGAGGGCGGATGCCCTGCTAGGCAGGGCAGGGCAGGGCAGGCGGTGAAGAGCAGAAGGGTCCGATCCTTATCGGAACGGGCCCCGAGACGGGTGATGATCTTCTTTCGCGCCGGTCGAGCGCTGGGGCGGTGCTTTGATGCAACAGGCCGGTTCCGGTCATGTCGTTGGCGCCGCTGGCGTCAACACGGCGGATTCCAGCAGAACAGCAGGTCAGGAGGGTGGTTCGGGTGTTTGCCAATCTCCGGACTATGAGGGAGACTGCGCGCCGGAGGGCCCCGGCGCTTTCGCACCGAGGCCCTCCGCATGGCTCACGCTGGGTGGAGCAAGACCTAGTCCATCCCGTTGTCGTAGTAGTCCATCATGCCCGAGATGTCGTGGCAGGGCTGGCAGACCGATCCATCATCGGTGAGGGTCACGCCGGGCTGGTGGCAGGCAGCGCATCCGCCGTGAGTCGCGTGTATCAGCGGTAGATCAGAGCCGAAATCACCGTCGTCGCAACCTGAGCCCCAACCCGGATAGCACCAGTTCTCACCGTTGTAACCATGGCAGGCCTGGCTCTGGTTGTAGGTGGTCGTGTTGTACTTCGTGACCTCGCCCGGGTGCGGAACCGCGCTGGATGCGGCCGAATAGGCAGCCATCGGGTACGCGCTGCCCGAGCTGTGACACCCGGGAGTGTCGCATGTCGAGACCGCCTTGTCGCTGGTGCTGTGGCACGTCACGCACTTGTTCGCGTTGGACACGGTGGATCGCAGCGATGTCGGAGCTACCGCTATACGCACCCGTGTGACACCCTGCGGCGTTGCACGTCTGGAGGGTCACCGTGTGGGCGGAGTTGAGCGTCGCAGTCGCGTGCTGAACGACCGCCGTGCCGTGAAGCGTGCCTGCGCCGTGGCAGTTCGCCTGGTTGCAGGCGAAGTAGCCCTTGGGCGCGGTGCTCGCCGGCGACGGATGGCACGTCGCGCAGTTGGTGTGCTGGGTGACGAGCTGCAGGTCCAGCGACGCGTGGCAGGTCGTGCAGGACATCGAGAAGTAGGTCACGGAGTTGATTGTGATGCTCGTCGCCGCCGTAACGGTCGCCACGTGACTCGCATGCGAGGCCGGCACACTCGGGTAGGTCGGATGGCGACCGGACGCGGAGCAGGTGAGTGTGAGCGTCTTGCCGGCCGCGTGACAGATGCAGCCCGGGCCGCCGGCAACCGCATGCAGGGCGGCGACGTCCTTGCCGTCGCTGCCGGCGGTATGGCAACCGGCGGTCACGCATGCGGTCGGGACCGCGCCGAGCGTGTGCGATGCGCTGACGCTCGCGTGCACTGCCACGGTGTGGGTCGAGGTGACGCTGTGGCACGCACCCTGGCTGCAGGGCCCGCGAACAGGCGACCCCTCAGTCTTCGAAGAGTATATACGCGCCGCTTCGCAGGTGACAGGTCTTGGAAAACCATTTCTTGGGGACTTTCGCCGCGACTGTCGCGGCCCTCGCGCGCCCTCGTGCGCGAGCGCGCGCGCCACTCTGTTCCGTATGTCGGAACGCGCGCCTCACAGATAGCCACATGCTGCCAGCCCTGTGTAGAATGTGCGAGCAGTACGCCGGGGTCTGCAGTCATCTACGAGGCACACGAGTTGGGGGTCTTCATGGGCGCGAGTTCTTCGCAACGTCGGGCGCGGACGTTCTTGGGTGTATTGGCCGCGAGCGCGATGCTCGCGCTCATGGCGCCATCGATCGCTCTTGCGGCCAATACCGCAACGTTCAGCGCGGCTTTCCCGAAGTCGGGCTCGTACACACAGGCCAGAGCGCCCAAGCTCTCGCTCAGCGCCTACGACAAGTACGCGCCAAGCGCACCGGCGTGGTCATGTACCTCGACGGCAAGAAGGTCGGCTACACCCTCGGTTACGTCGTCACCGGCTCCTGGAACCCCAGGAAGCCGGACTACCGGCGGTTCAAGCTCACGTATCAGGTGCCTGCTTCGCTATCGGTAGGCACGCACACCGTCAAGGTCACGGTCCACGACCTCAAGAGCAAGAACTCCACGTACACGTGGAAGTTCAACGTCGACCTGCCCACCGCGCCTGCGACGTTCGCCTCGCTCCTCCCCACCGATGGCGCGAGCTCCGACGCCAATAAGCCTCGTATCTCGGCAACGGTCGCGGACCGCTGGGACGTCAAGGGCACCGGATCGTACTCGCTGTCCATCGACGGCGTGAAGGTCGCCGCGTCGATCTCGTACACGACGTCGGGCAACTACAGGGCGTTCAGGGTCTGGTACCAGGTCGCCAGCGCTCTTTCCGTCGGGTCGCACTCGGTGACGGTCAGCGTGCGCGACGCCGCGGCACGCACGACGTCACAGACTTGGTCGTTCTCGGTGATCGCCCCGCCTCCGGTCTACCCGGAGATGCCCGTCGAGGGTGCGCGTTGCGCCGACTGCCACACGGGATTCCCGGCCGCGCATCCGACCTCGGACTGCTCGGGCTGCCACAGCGCCGACTCCCCGCCGCGTCCCGCGAACAGCATCTACGCCGGCACCCCCATGTCGGTCTACACGCCGGCCAACGTCTCCGCGCACACCCTCGCGTGTTCGCTGGAGTCGCCGTGCCACGGCGGCTATGCGAGCACGTTCCCGCACACCGTGGGGAACGACTGCACGCGCTGCCATAACCCGTCGTACCCGGACATCCCGCAGGCGCACTCGGTGGACCCGATCGCGATCAAGAACCTCCACGCGTCGACCCCCACGTTCTGCACGTCGACCTACTGCCACTCGAGCTGCTCACGGCCGAGCTACCGCACTGACGGCGGCCGGACCGCGATGTCTTGCGCCACGTGCCACGCCAGCACCAACCCGACTGTGATCGCCGCGATCGCCAACGGTCACACCGCGTGCACCGACTGCCACGACCTGCTCGACACGCACCCGGACACGACGACCGCCCACGCGGCGGTAGGCACCTGCGTCCGTTCCGGGTGCCACTCCCCCAGCGTGACTACCATCCACAACAACAACTGCATGGCGTGCCACGCAGCCGGCAAGACCCCTTCGACGAACTGTGGTAACTGCCACCTCACCGGTCAGTACCACGCTGGAATGACCGCTGCGCACACGCTGTCGAACAACACCTGCGTCGCATACGGGTGCCACGGCGTCGGCATCGGCATGGACGCGGCGCTGACCCACAAGAACCTGTGCACCGACTGCCACAATGCCACTGCCACACCCTCACTGAACTGCGTGAGCTGCCACACCGACAGTCTCATCGTCCTGCACGCCAAGCAAGCAGCGTCCCATGTCCCGCCCGAAACGTTCTGCACAACGCCGAACTGCCACGGGAGCGACGTCGCGGCGACCCATGTGAAATCCACGCGCGGGTGCACGGTATGCCACGCAGAGGGCGTCACTCCCTCGACGACCTGCTCTTCGTGCCATTCGGCCGACCTGATCACGGTCCACACCAACGCGACAGCCTCGCACGACATCACGGGCAACAGCTGCCTGGGCACCGGTTGCCACGCCGGCACCGACGCGGCGGCACTCCACAACGCCGCCGACGGTCCGGGCTGCGTCGCATGCCACGCGGTCGGGGAGACACCCACGCTCGCGCGACGTGTCACGCTGGTACGCTGGACGTCATCCACGCGCGCGCCGGCGGGAACCACACTTCGGTGGGCACGTCCTGCATCGTCGCCGGTTGCCATCCGGCCGACGTGACGCAAGTGCACAGGAAGAACAACACCGCGGACTGCACGGCGTGCCATGGCGGCCCGAACCCGCTGTCATCGCGCTGCACCGACTGCCATACCGCCGCAATCGTCTCGATCCACGCGAGCGCCGATACCTCGCACACGACCCCGGTCGGCTTCTGCCAGACCGTGTGCCACGCGAACAACGTGGCGACGATCCATGAGGGCAACACAAGCTGCATCGCATGCCACAATCCGGACGGCCATGCCCCGTCGATCATCTGCGCGGATTGCCACAGCGGCACGCCGAACGACCTGCACGCGTGGGCGATCGCCGGCCACGTGTCCACGAACCCGACGTGCCAGCTACCCGGGTGCCACTCCACCGATGTCGTGACCGTGCACATAGGCCTGCCTGGCCAGGGATGCGCCTCGTGTCACGCAGCGGGCGTACCCCCTCGAAGAACTGCGCTGACTGTCATCAGGGCGACGTGACGAGCCTGCACAAGAACGCGGACGCCAGCCATGCGGTGCCCGACGGGATGAGCTGCGACTCGGCTCCGCAGTGCCACGCGTCCAACGTCGCTGCTATCCACGCGAACACCTCATCCGACTGCTCGGCTTGCCACGCCCAGGGAGTCACACCCTCCACCACGTGCGCCAACTGCCACGCGGGCAACGACGAGCAACTTCACGCAGCGGGCGATGCCGCGCATTCGGTCCAGCCGAGCGGTTGCGTCTCGCTCCACTGCCACGCGAGTGACGTCTCCACGATCCACAACCGCGGACCGAGCTGCCTCGCGTGCCATTCACCGGGTGAGACGCCGACCACGGCGTGCGCAACCCGCGGGTGTCACCCGGGCGACCAGACCGCGCGTCACGCAACGCTCGCAGGCACGGCGCACGACGTCGCCGCCGGCGGCTGCATAGCGGATGGCTGCCACGGAACGACTGCAGGTGGCGTCAACGTCGCCGCCCTGCATGCGAGCGGCCCCGGCTGCGTCGCCTGCCATGCCGACGGCGTCACCGCCTCGCTCACGTGCTCGAACTGCCACTCGACGGACCTCCCCACCGTCCACACGCGCGGGAACGCGTACCACACTGCCCCCCGACCTCCTGCGACCTCGGCGACGCCAACGCCTGCCACACCCGTGACGTCATCGCCATCCATGTGGTCGCTGGCGGACCGGGTTGCGCGGCGTGCCACGCTCCTGGTGTCACCCCCACCGCGCTGTGCACGTCATGCCATACCGGCGACTTCTGGGGCACCATCCACGTGGTCGGCACGAAGCACACGCCGCCTGACGGCACGTGCGTCACCTCCGAGTGCCACAACACCGACGCGGCTACGATCCACTCCTCCAACGCGCCGACGAACGGACCGGGCTGCACCCCCTGCCACCGCACCGGGACGCTCACGCTCGATTGCACCACCTGCCACACCATCGACATGACGCCGCGCCACGCAGCGCAGGACGCGTCGCATACGGCCGAGCCGGGCATCTGCGTCAACAGCGCCTGCCACGGATCCGACACCGGCGTCAACGTGGCCACGCTGCACGCAAGCGTGCCCGCGACGTGGACGGGGATCACCCCGCCGAACTGCTCGGTCTGCCACGCTAACCCGCCAGGACCGGCTGGCCCGAGCCCCTCGACGGACTGCTCGCAGTGCCACACCGATCCGCTGACGTTCCACAACATCGGGACGAAGCACCATGCCGCCACGGGCACGTGCGTGACCGACGGTTGCCACGGAACGACCGCAGACGGCGTCGACGCGGTAGCACTGCACGCGTCGGGTCCCGGCTGTGCTGCGTGCCACGGCCCGGGCAAGACGCCTTCGGTGGTCTGCTCGACGTTCGGCTGCCACGACTCCGTGCCCGCGACCGAACATGCGAAGTTCGTCAGCGGCGCCACCGGCGGAAAGCACTACGCACACAGTTCCTGCGACACGCCCGGCTGTCACACCAACATGGATATCGCCGCGGTCCACACCGCAGTCGGTTGCGTGTGCCACAACCCCGGCAAGACGCTCACGACCACCTGCGCTACCGTGGGCTGCCACCCCGAAGGATTCCCCGCTGTCCACGATCCGGGTCTACCGTCGCACGCTCCGACCAGCAGCACGTGCGTGTCGTCACAGTGCCATCACAACCCCGTGGACCAGATCCACGGTGTCGCTGGTGGGCCCAAGTGCGCGGCATGCCACGCGGTCCCGGCCGGTCCGGCGGTGACAGCGCGGTGCACTTCGTGCCACATAGGCTCCTTGGCACCCTCGCCTTCCAGCAGCCCGTCGCACCCGACTTCCACCACGCCTGACAGCACCCACACTGTCGCGCCCACCGGCTGCAGCGCCGTCGGTTGCCACAGCACCAACATCGCGTCGATCCACGCGA
>DATCGP010000002.1:0-42670 GCA_036508875.1 Coriobacteriia bacterium
CGCGACGTGCCGCGCGAGATCCCCGGCGTAGTTCCCGACTTCTGGTATCGCCTGTGTGCCGACGGCACAATCGAGCGCCTGCGTCCGTACCTGGGCAAGCGGGACACGCCGCCGGAGCTCGACTAGCGCACCGCGGGTCGCGACAGTATGGCGAGTCGCCATGCACGCCTGCCCGGCCGACTGGCGAAAGAGGCGTGCGCTCCGCCCGGTCGGATTCCGGTCGGAGTCTGGATGGTGTCCGCGCGACGATGGTGTCACGGCCCCGCGGTTCTCCCACGCAGGGCCGCTTCGTGTGTCGGAGGCGAGGCGTAGACTGCGCGCGGGAGGAGATGTTCGCCGCTGTGAGTGATTCCGAGATCGAACGATGCCCTCTGTGCCCGTGCACATTCCGCAGGCCGGCGAGCCTCTGCACCCATCTGCGAGCGCATCACAGGCTAACCCTCGAGGAATCGAGGCGACTGGCGGGCATGCCACCGAAACAACCCGTCGTCAGTGGCATCTATCTCATCACGAATCCGTTGGACGGACGCGGATACGTCGGCAAAGCGCAGGACATCTACTTTCGATGGAACTCGCATCTACGCGCGCTGGCTGACTCGGAGCACGCGAACCTCTTTCTTCAACTGGCCTACGAGAAGTGCCAGATCGCGGACAAGGAGCTCGAGTTCTCAATCCTCGAGGAGGTACCGTGTGAGTCGCTCGATGATCGGGAGCACTTCTGGATGGAGGAACTCGGCACTCTGAGCAGCGGCTACAACCTCGCGAGGTCGCGCCACAGGGGTCGCGACAGCGGGTATCGCCGGGCGGAGCTCGAACAGGCGGGGATTGCGCTCGGTAGCCTCTGGCTCGGTATTCCCGAAGCAAGCTACTGTCAGTGTCTAGACCTGCGGGCAGCAGAATGGGCGGAACGCAACCGAGACAGCGAGTCCGTCGCGTACCTCGTTGGGGAGCGACTAGGCTTGGCACCAAACCTGGTGTGGCGGGTGTTCCTCACCGAGGGTTGGCTGGGGACCACGTACGGCATATGGCCGAAGACACCGTATGACCTAAGACGGAGCGGGCTCGCGTGGCACCCTCTTTGGGACTTGCCCGAAGAGTGAGCAGCCGCGGATCTCGGTGTCACCAGGTCCGCCTCCGTGCACTTATCGTGCACTTACGGGAGTGAATCCGACCGCTTCTGAGTGCATCTGACTGTCCGCTCTCCTGTCGGGATTGTGCTTGATTGACACCCAAACACCCGGTTTGACCTGCCCAAAGACTCCCTCTCAAGGCGGAGATCGCGGGTTCGAATCCCGCACGGGCTACCAGGAACCCTTCGGAAGGGCGCCGCTCAAGCGGCGCCCTTCCTGTGTCCCTGGACCGCACGTCCGCGCGCCCACCCCTTCGAGACTGCTAGAATCCCTTATCGGAGTGGGCCGGGCGGCCGCGCGGACGTGCGCATACGCGCACGCACGTGAGGAAAGTCCGGACTCCACAGGGCAGGGTGCAGGCTAACGGCCTGGCGCCGCGAGGCGACGGAAAGTGCCACAGAAAAGAAGACTCCCCCGATACCGCCCGGTAGCCTTCGGGCCGCCGGTACAGGTCGGGAGAAAAGCTGAAACGGTGCGGTAAGAGCGCACCAGCGCCATGGCGACATGGCGGCTTGGCAAACCCCACCTGGAGCAAGAGCGAATAGGAGCGGTCAAGACCGGCCCGGTCGTCGCTCGGGTACGCTCGCGAGAGGCCGTCGGCAACGGCGGTCCCAGATAGATGGTCGCTCAACGACAGGATCCGGCTTACAGGCCCACTCCACCTGTCACAGACACGAGAGGCGGTCCTTGACGCGGGGCCGCCTCTCGTTGCATGTGGTGGGCCCGGTCAGGACGCAGCTAGGCCCTCCATTGGAACGAACCGCACTCGGCCGGCCGGAGGGTCCCGCTCTTCTCGCACGTCAGGACGTAGATGCAGTCCTCGCACGTCCAGGAGTCGATGTCGATCTCCAGGACATCGAAACGCGCGACCTCGGCTTGCGGCTCGCCATCGGCCTCGTCCGCACCGGCTCCGGAACTCGACGCTGTCTGCGCCTCCTCGTCCTCCCAGAGCCCGGCCTGTTCGACCGGCTCGGAGGTCTCCTCAGGCTCCTCGCTCTCCACGCGCACCATGGGCACGCCCGAGCCGTTCACCGGTATCAGCGCGACCGGTGTCGCCGACTCCAGGTCGATGAGGAACACGTCCGAGCGGAGCAGGTTGTCGATCGCTTTCGACGCGATGATCGCCTCGACCGCTTCACGCCGGTTCGCGAAGGACCGCGGGTCCACAAGGCTGACCGTTCCGTCCTCCCTGGCACGCGCGCACACGATGAATCGCATCTGTCTCTCCCTGAGTCCTGAAGCCGAAACGGCCCCATCCGGACGCGACCGTCCACGTCCACATCATGCTACGGCTCCCGGCGCGCCTGCGCCAAGATGCCTGTCGACCGGTGCTATCATCCATCGGGTGGCTCACGGACCGCATCCGAAGGAAGCGTGCACTCACCGCCTATGCTCACCGGCCGCACGATCACAGAGTGTGACTTCGTCGCAGTAGACCTCGAGACTACCGGATGCCGTCCAGGCCGGAACAGCATCATCGAGATCGGCGCCGTCCGCTTCAACGCGTCGGGCAAGCTCGACACGTACGAGCAACTGGTGCGGCCCGACGACCTCATTCCGCGCGCCGTGCAGGAGCTCACGGGCATAGGCCCCGGCATGGTCGCCACTCAGCCGTCGATCGAAGAGGTCGTACCGCACTTCCGCGATTTCGCAGCGGACGCTGTGCTCGTGGCCCACAACTACCGCTTCGACCTGTCCTTCCTCGACTTTGAGGCGGAGCGGGCGTGGGGCTCGCCCCTGCAGAGGCCGGTGGTCGACACGCTGCCGCTCCTGCGCCAGCTTCGCCCAGACCTCCGCCGATTCAGTCTGGGCGCACTCGCGGATGAATACGGGCTGGAGACCCAGCCCGACCACCGGGCCGGCAACGACGCCCGCGCCACCGCCGAGCTTCTGATCGCGGTCATACCGGAGCTGACCAGGCTCGGCATGCAGACCGTGGGCGACGTGGTCACCTTCAGCGGGCTCGCGGGCCAGCAGGAGCTCGCGGACCGACTCAGCCTCACCCGCGACGTTCCCGACGAGCCCGGCGTCTACCTCTTCAGGGACTCCAAGGGACGCGTCCTCTTCGTCGGACACGCGCGGAGTCTGCGCACGCGCACGCGGCAGTACTTCTATTCCGGGTCGGCCAGCGACGCGCTGGCTCGCGACGTGGCATCTGTGACCGCGGTCCCCACGCTGTCCCAACTCGATGCGCTCCTGGTGGAGCACCGCCTCGTCGACCGGCATCGCCCGCGTCACAACCCCGCTGCGCACCAGTCACGCGAGGGCTTTCTCATCAAGGTGGACGTCGCGTCCCGGTACCCGGGATTGCGTCTGGTCCCCGCGCCGCGCCTCCAAGGACGGCTGATCGGGCCGTTCACCAGCAAGTGGGCAGCGTCCGTTCTGCTCGAGAGCCTCATCGGCGTCTACGACTTGCGCCGTTGCGCTCGCCGCCTTGACGCGAAACTCGCCATGACCCCATGCCCCCAGCGCGACGCCGGCACCTGCCCCGCGCCGTGCGTCACAGAACCCGATCCGGTCGCTTACGCGGAACGTATCTCCCGCGCGATCTCCGTGCTCGATGACGACACCGACTTCAGGCGGCGCCTGACGAAGGACCAGAGAGCAGCGGCGGCCTCCGGACGCTATGAGGACGCCATCCGGGACCGGGACGGCCTTCGCGCGCTCGATCGCGCCCTGAGCACGTTAGAGACCGTTCGCGAGGCCGTGCGCCGCGACGCCATCCTCATCGAGGAATCCGACGGCAGAGCGGTGGTCAGCTTCATCCGCGGAGGTCTGCGCGCGGCCGTACTCCGCGGCAGCCGCGAGAAGGTCGGCGAGAAGACTCCCGCCGTGTTGGAGCGCGTGTACTTCGCCGGCACGCCGGCGGTGGACCCGCTGCGTCTCTCGTCGGAGAAGCTGGCTGAGTTGCTGATCGTCGCGGGATTCGAAGAATCCGGCTCGCACCTCGGCATCCCGGTCACGACCGCTGCAGAGACCACGTCCCGCGTCAGGCGCGCCCTGGGCCTTGAGCGGCGCTCGCCACGCCGCCGTCACGGAGCGACTTCAACCGCCTGACGTTCTCGGCGTCCTTGTACGGCCCCTCCCCCGGCATCTCCACCACCACGGACGCTCCGTCGAGCGCCGCCTGCCGCATCATCGCGGCAAATCCTTCGGCCCCGATGTGGCCGTCGCCGATCCACTCGTGCCGGTCCTTGTGCGACCCGAACTCGCCCTTGCAGTCGTTCGCATGGACGAGCCGGACCGCGCGGGAGCCTGCCAGCGACGTCAGTCGCTCGAGCGCGGAGTGCCACCCCTCGTCACCCCGCACGTCGATGCCGCCGGCGAAGCCATGGCACGTGTCGAAGCAGAGCGCTGTTTCGACCCCGGCATCCCGGACCGAGACCATGGCCGCTGCCATCTCGTCGACACTGACCCCGAACTGCCGTCCCGCGCCGGCCGAGTTCTCCAGCAGCAGCGGGACGCACCGGTCCCCAGCGAGCGCCGCGGCATTCGTCGCGCACGCGGTCACTCGTGCCACGCACTCGGCATCGTCGTCGGAGAAGCGCCGTCCCAGGTGGATGACGACGCCCGCAGCCCCGATGTCGGCGGCGCGCGTGAGCTCGTCGGCCAGCGCCGCCGTCGACCGTTCCCACAACTCGTCGCCCTCCGCGCCCATGTTGATGAGGTAGCTCGCGTGCGTGAACACCGGACCGATACCCGCGGAGATGCACGCCGCGCGGAAGTCGGCCGCCATCTTCGGATCGGTCGGAGGGCCGGCCCACCGCCGTGGGCTCTTGGCAAAGACCTGCATGGTCTCGCAACCGGTCGAGGTCGCGTAGTCCAGCGCGCACAGAAGCCCGCCAGCCATCGGTACCTGCGCTCCGATGCGGATCATCCGGGACTCCCTCCAGTGCCGGGAACGTGCGGGCCATGCAGCTATCATCTTCCCATGACAGCTGCACAGGACGGACCACACTCTGAGGACAGGCTCGCGCCGTGGACCGGCCGCGCCGTGCTCCACGTCGACATGGACGCCTTCTTCGCTTCGGTGGAGCAGTTGGACCACCCCGAGTGGCAGGGACTGCCGGTCGTGGTGGGAGGGTCGCCCGACTCCCGGGGAGTCATCGCGGCGGCGTCCTACGAGGCACGGCGCTACGGAGTCCATTCGGCGATGCCCTCGGCGCAGGCGGCGCGCCTACTTCCCCCGGAGGCCGTCTGGACGAGAGGCGACTTCGAGCGCTACGGGCAGATGTCGGCACTCGTGCTCGAGATCTTCGAACGGTTCACGCCCGAGGTCCAGCAGGCCTCCATCGACGAGGCGTACCTGGGCGTCGGCGCGGGACCGACGGCGCCGCACCCGGTCCTGGTCGCGCGCGACATCCAGGAGGCGGTCGACGGACTGGGACTTTCCTGCTCGATCGGCGTCGCCTCGAACAAGACCGTCGCCAAGATCGCGTCCGACCGGGACAAGCCTCACGGGATCACAGTCGTCGCGCCCGGTTCCGAGCCCGCGTTCCTCGCTCCCCTCCCGATCCGCGCGATGCCGGGGATCGGTCCCTCCACTGCCAGGCACCTTGTCTCGCTCGGTATCCGCACGCTCGGTGACTTGGCCTCGCTCGACGACCGCACCGCGCTGCAAGCGCTCGGAAACCACGGTCCCGCCATGGTGCGTCGAGCCCAAGGCGCGGATGCCCGCCCGGTGCGGGACCGCGCAGCGGTCAAGTCGCTCAGCAACGAGAGGACGTTCGGGACCGACATCCGCGACCGTTCGGAGGTCGGATCGGCGTTGGCGGGCCTTGCGGAGAAGGTCGGGGGCAGACTGCGCCGGGCGGGACTGCGCGGCCGCACCGTCCACCTGAAGCTCAGGTACGGCGACTTCACGACCCGCACCGCACAGGAGACGCTGGAGGAGGCGACCGACTCCACCGAGACGGTCCTGGCCGCTGCGAGCGGCCTGCTCAACGCCCTGTGGACGCCCGGAGTCGGTGTGCGGCTGCTCGGGATCGGCGTCTCCGGCTTCGGACACGAGCCGGTGCAGCTCACGATCCCCGGTCAGGAGCCACCGGCGGACCGCCGGCGCAAGGTCATCGAGCGGGCGGTGGACGAACTGCGCGAGCGCTTCGGACCGGATGCCGTGAGGTTCGGTGTCCGGCGTCCTGCCTCGCACGACCCCCGCGACCGCTACGGACCGGGATAGGGCAGGCTTCGCAGCGAACCCGGACTCGGGTACCGCCGTCCAAGGTACTGTCCGCACGGCGATCGGAGCAGGAGCGCGCGCATGAAGGTCACCTTCCGTCTGAAGCCGCTGCTCGTTCTCGCAGCGCTCCTGCTCGTCATTCTCGCCGCCGTCGCCGTGGGATGTTCCGGCGCGTCATCACCTTCCGCGCGGCCCGAGGCCTCGCCCGCGCCCTCGCCCGCTCCCTCCTCGGCCTACTCAGCGGCCCCAGACGGTTCGGTGGAGGCGACCGGGTACGTTGCCCACGAAGGCATCGAGGGTGGCTTCTGGACACTTCAGGACATCCCTCAGGGGCCATCGAGCGTCGTCCAGCCAAAGATCCTCGCGGTCCTGCTACCTGACGTGGTGACGGAGTCCCAGATAGCGGCGTTCAGCGGAGCGTTCGTCAGGGTCTCGGGCCGCCTCTCCGTTACCATGTGGACCCACATGGCGGGCCGGGAGGTTCTCGTGGCTACGATCGCCGGCGCGAGCTTCGACGCGCCGCGCTAGCGGGCGGCGGCTGCGATGGCGTCCTCCGCCTCGGCGATCTCCCACTCCTCCTCATCGGTGTGTCCCGCGCTCCCGCGGAACGGGCCCATCGGCGCGGTACCGACCGCTCGCCGCAGCCTGACCGCGTCGCCGCCCGGCGCACGGACCACGTACGGCCTCACGACGTCCGCCACCACCGCGATCCCGCGCTCGGTGTTGTTCTGCAGCACTCCTTCGACGATGTAGCAGCGGTGCTTCACGATCGTCTCGCCGCTGCGCTGCAGCGCTTCCGGGAACACGACCACATCGAGAAGCCCTGTGGGGTCCTCGAGGGTGAGGAAGCACACCCGCTTGCCCGAACGCGTGCGCGGCGTCTGCGCGCGCTCGCGCACGCCCGTTACGCGTACGCGCATGCGGTCCTCGCACCGGGACAGGTCCTTCGCCCAGGTCACGCCGCGCGCCTCGAGGTCCGCGCGCGCCAGGTCCTGGGGGTGGCAGGTGATCGCCAATCCGGTGAGCTCGAGTTCCGCACCGAGACGGCGCACGACGTCCCAACCCGACGGATGGCTCAGGTCGGTCGCGTCCCGGGCGCGCGACGGCGCCAGCAGAAGCGCCCGCTCCCCTGCGCTGCCTTCCCTCGCGAGCACCGCCTTCAGCTCCGGCAACAGCGCCAGCTGCTCGTCGCGCGTCGGCGGCCGCCCGGCGTCGGTCACGCCGAGCGAGTCGAGCGCTCCCACGCGGATCAGCGACTCCGCGGCATTGACCTCCGCACGCGTCCGGCGCAGGAAGTCCGTCAGGTCGTCGAACGGCCGGACCGCGCGCTCCGCCCGGATCGAACGCAGCAGGCGCGCGTTCATGTTCAGCAGCCCCTTGAGTCCGACACGGATCGCGCGTCCGTCACGCTCCACGGTGCAGTCCGCGCTCGAGGCGTTCACGTGCGGGTGCAACAGCTCGATCCCGTGATGGCGCGCGTCGTCGAGCACGAGGCGCGGGCTGTAGAACCCCATCGGCTCGTTGTTCACGATCGCGGTGGCGAACTCCGCCGGGTAGTAGGTCTTGAGCCACGCGCTCGCGTAGCTGACCACCGCGAAACACGCGGCGTGCGCCTTGTTGAAGCCGTAGGCGGCGAACCCCTGCAACTGCCGGAACACCTCCTCGGCCACGGCCTCCGTCGACCCCAGCGCGACGGAGCGCCGCACGAACTCGCCGTGGAGCGACTCCATCTCCGCGCGGCTTCGGTCCTTCGTCATCGCGCGCCGGAAGGAGTCGGCCTCGGCCAACGTGAAGCCGGCGACCGCCTGAGCCACCTGCAACACCTGCTCCTGATAGACGATCACCCCATAGGAGTCCGCCAGCGCCGGCCCCATCGCCGGATGCGGGACCACGACCGGCTCCAGCCCATGCCGGCGCCGGATGAACGGCGTGATCATCTCCGCCTCGAGCGGGCCGGGCCGAAACAGCGATATCGCCGCGATGATGTCTTCGAACGTGCGCTCCTGCAGACGCATCGCGAGGTTGCGCTGCCCGGAGCTCTCCAGCTGGAACATCCCGACGGTGTCCGCCGCCGCGATGTTGGCGTAGACCTTCGGGTCGTCGTGCGGCAGCAGGAACGGCTCCGGCACCGCGTCCGCACCCACCCGCGCCCGTGCCAGCTCGACGGTCTCGGAGATGGCGGAGTGCATCCGCAGCCCCAGGATGTCCATCTTCACGAGCCCCAGCGCCTCGATGTCGTCCTTGTCGTACTGAGAGACGACCGTCCCCTTCGCCGCCCACTGCAAAGGCGACCAGGTGTCGACCGGCTCCCGCGTGATGAGGAAGCCCCCCAGATGCGTACCGAGGTGCGTCGGGTAGTGGTCGAGCCGCTCGGTCAGGTCGAGCAGCATCCCGTGGGCGGTCTCGTCGCGCAGAGGGTGGTTCCGGCACTCCGGGTAGGTCGCGAGCACGTCGCGGATCTTACGGGCGCTCACCCATGGCAGGTGCCGCGACAGCGCGTTGATCTCGGCGGCCCCGTGTCCCAGCGCCTTGGCGGCGCAGCGCACCGCGCTCTTCGCGGTCATCGTGTTGACGGTCGCCACCATCGCCACGTGCCGGGCCCCGAACCGCTTGTAGATGTAGGCGATGACCTCGTCGCGACGCGCGGAGTCGAAGTCCACGTCGATGTCGGGCATCTGTCGGCGTGCCGGGTTCAGGAACCGCTCGAAGAGCAGGGAGTGTGCGATCGGATCGGCGTCGGTGATGCCGAGCACGTAGCTGACGATCGAGTCGCCCGCGCTGCCGCGCCCCGAGTAGCGGATGCCCTTGCCGCGCGCGAAATCCACGATGTCCTTCACCACGAGGAAGTACTCCGGGAACCCGAGCTGTTCGATGACGGCCAGCTCGTGCTGCAGCCTGCGCACCGACTCCGGCGTCACCGGCCGGTAGCGGTCCTCGAGGCCCCGCCACGCCATCTTGGACAGCACCGAGTAGGCGGTCTCGCCGCGAGGCACCTCGACGCTCGGGAAGTGGAACTGCCCGAGCCCGAGGTCCAGGTCGCAGCGCGCCGCGATCTCCAAGGTCGCGTCGCAAGCGGACGGGTAGCCGGAGAACAGGCGTCGCATGTCGGTCGCGGATTTCAGGAAGAGCTCCGCGTTCGTGCGGGGGTATGGGTTCGGCAGCGCAGAGCGAGCGCCGACCGCGGCCAGCACGTCGTGGAGCGGTGCGTCCGCGCGCTTCAGGTAGTGGACGTCGTTCGTGGCGACGATGGGAAGGCCAAGGGACCCGGCCAGTTCGGCGAGGGATGCGATGTAGCGCAACGAGTCCGGTGTCATCGCATGCACGAGTTCGATGTAGAAGTCCCCCGGAGCGAAGCAGGCGGCGAGGCGCTGGGCGGCGTCGCGCGCCCGGGAGCGCACACCGGCGAGCACGGCGGCGCCGACCTCCCCGTTCGCGCATCCCGACAGGCCGATGAGCCCTTCGCTGAACCGCGTCAGGTCCGTCAGCGTCACGACCGATCGCCCGCCGTCCAGATCGTCGTTCGCGTCATCTGCACGCAGGTGGGCGCGCGAGAGCAGCGTGCACAGGTTTCGGTAACCGGTCATGTCCCGCACGAGCAGAGTCAGGTGGAACCCGGCCGCGCGTGCCCGGGCCGAACCGACCGGCAACGGCGCCGGCAGACGTGCGTCCGGTGGAAGGTCGGCCTCCTGGCCGAAGACCCCGGCCGCCTCGACCACGATCTCAGCGCCGATGATCGGCCTGAGCCCCGCGGCGCACGCCTTGCGGTAGAAGCGGATCGCGCCGTAGAGACCTTGGTGATCGGTCAGGGCGCACGCCTCCATACCGAGTTGCTTCGCACGCTCGATCAGGCCGTCCAGCGGCGCTGCGCCGTCCATGAAACTGAACGTCGAGTGGACGTGGAGGTGTATGAACCCGCTCATCGCATCGTGTAGAGGTCGAGGCTGTCAGTCGACCACGCCGACGAGCAGCCATCGCTCGCCGATCCGGTCGTACGCCAGGTCGTAGACCCCTCCGCGTGCGATCACGCGGAAGCACCGCCGCGACCTCGCACGCGAGCGGTCCCACCACAGGGAGTCGACCGCCCACTGCTGTACGAGCGCATCGATGACGTAGCGCTTCTGCTTCCAGACGAACGAGCATGGTCGGGCCCGCTCCGCGTCCCACTCGACCGGGACTTCGACTTCGACACGGCGCGGTCCGTCGATCTGTGAACCCCGCTGGATCCAGGGGCTCGACAACAGCTCGAGCACGACCGGGAGCCTGCTCGCGCTCTCGAACAGGTCGAGCGGCTGGCCGGTCCGCTTGGCGTCGAAACGCCTGATCGCTTCGTTGCGTCCCATCGTGTGCGCATGCTCCCTCGCGGCTGTCGAGGGGGCGCACAGGCGCCCCCTCACGCAGGACGATATCGAACATATGTTCGATATACAACGCGGGAGTGACATCGCGCGACCGACGGGCGAATGACCCGCCCGGCGGCCCCATCCAGGCGACGCCGGCTCATGCCACGTGATGCCCGCCGGCACACAAGAAGAGCGCTCTCCGATCGCTCGGATGGCGCTCTTGCTCAGGACACAAAGTTGTCCCGAGAAACCTCGCCTGCGGGGACATCTACTGGCCGGATTCCCGTTTCACGCCTCCCCGGACTCCGAGTGGAAAGACCGCCTCGCGACAGCACTCTCACACAACGGACACTCCGGTCGGGCAGCAGCTGGTACTCCGGTTTTCAACGCTCGCTCGGTCCGACTTCTCGGGACAAGAGGTACATTACCCAACCCCCGAAACCCCGTCAACGGCCTTTTCGCCGTTTTCCGACAATTGCGACCAGGGGTAGCAAGTCGTACTCAAACGGCATGATATTCACTCTTTACGGAAATGCGACCGTTCGTCCCCAACAGCGCGAACCGTCCCTTAGACGGGCGCTCGTCAGTCCCGCGCGACCGTCTTCGCAACCTCCACGAAGACGCACTGCGCGACCTCGAGAGACACCGCCCGCTCCGCTCCGGACACCACCAGGAGCATCGGCCCGTCGAACGGCGCGACCTCCAGGACCCTCACCTGTGCGGACGGCACGAGCCCGATCGATCCGAGGTACGACACCACCTTGTCGTCGTCCTCCGACACGCGGACGACGGTCCCCTGCGACCCGGCCACGAGGCTCGAGAGCGGCACCCCCGCCAACACCGGAAGAACGCCTTCCACTGTCGGGATCGGGTGACCGTGCGGACATACCGATGGGTTGTCGAGGAACCGCTCGAGCGACTCGAGTACTCGCGGCGACATGGCGTGCTCCAAGAGGCACGCTTCCTCGTGTACGCTGTCCCAAGGCAGGCCCAGCGCATCGACCAGGAAGCGCTCGGCAAGCCGGTGACGACGCACCACGTCGATCGCTTCGCGGCGGCCCTGGTCGGTCAGGTCGACACCTCCGTCCGGACGCGTCACCAGCCCTGCCGCCTCAAGACGCCTGAGCGTCGCCGTCACCGTGGGACCGGAGACCCCGAGGCCGTCCGCGATCTGGGTCGGCCGCACCTCGCCCTTGAGCGAGAGCTTGTAGATCGCCTCAAGGTACTCCTGGATGGTCGAGCTCGACATGCTGTCCGCGCTCCCGCCGTGGTCGCCGCACGTTGCCGGCTGTGCGAACCGGTCGGCCCGAGTATAGCCGACGCGCTGCGGCATGCCCGCTGGCGACGACAACGGGCGCCGCATCGCGGCGCCCGTCTCACTGCACAAAGTTGTCCCGAGAAACCTCGCCTAGCAGAGCATCTAATGGCCGGATTCCCGTTTCACGCCGTTCCCAGAAGGCGGTAGTCGGATCAGCCTCGCGACTGAGATCCTTTCACGCACGCCCGGGTCGGGCAGCAGCTGGTACTCCGGTTTTCAAAGCTCGCTTGGTCCGACCTCTCGGGACAGAAACCACCCTATCAGGTCGCCTGAAGCGCCGTCAACGGCGAATTTGGTGTTTGCCGACATTCGCGCCATACGGATGCTATCGCGTTATCAACGGTTGCTGCTGCGGTCTTAACGGGTTCCGACCGTCCGTCGTGCACAAAGACGATCACGACAGACGCACGGCTCCACGATGGGCGCCGTGGCCACTAGGGACGATAGACGAGACGCGCGATCGGAGACTCCCAGACCGCTACTTCGGACACCCTCACACCGGGTCCGACCAGGTCCTGGAGGCGCTCGTGAGCGACGCGCGCGAGGTTCTCCGCGGTGGCGTTCATCTTGTCGAAGGGAGCGACCTCATCGAGGTACTGGTGGTCGTACGCGTCCAGCACCGACCGGAGGTCCGCCTTGAGGCGCTTGAAGTCGTACAGGATGCCGATGCCGTCGAGAGACTCCCCCTCCACGGTCACCTCGACATCCCAGGTGTGCCCGTGCAACCTGCTGCACTCGCCGTCATACCCCCGAAGGGAGTGTGCCGCGTCGAAGTGGTCCCGCACGGTGAGCGCATACATCGAGTGCCTCCCGATCAGAACAGGGACGGCTGGCTGTCGGCTTCGGGTTCGACGCCGTTGCCCACGGTCCGCCTCTCGTCCATGGCGATGTTGGCGAGCTCGTCCGCGGCCGCGTTCTGCTCGCGGCGCACGTGACGGATCTCGATCGAGTCGAAACACTTCATGAGCCCGAGCGCCTCGGCGTGCAGCGGCCTGAGCCAGTCCTTCTTCACGCGGTACACGCCGGTCAACTGACGGACCACCAGCTCGGAGTCCGCGCACACACACAGATCACAGACCCGCTCGTCGAGAGCGGTCCGCAAGCCCCAGAGCAACGCTTCGTACTCGGCCACGTTGTTCGTCTGCGCGCCGAGGTACCTGCCACCGGAGCGTACGATCGCCCCCGACGCGTCCTCGAGCACGAAACCGGCGCCGGCGGGACCGGGGTTGCCCCTGGCGCCGCCGTCGGTGCGCAACGTCCATCGCTCGGCCACCGTCACGGCTCCCTCACCACGAGGATGCGGCCGCAGTTCGGACAAGTCCCGAGCTCGGGACCGTTCAGCAGCTCCTGGACCTTGCCGGCCGGGAGGCTCACGCGGCATGCGCCGCACATGGAGCCGGTCAGCGGACCGACCCCCAGGCCATGGTGTGCTTCCCGCGCCGCCTCGTAGCGCGCGAACACGTCTCCGGGGAGGGCTGCGGCGAGCGTTGCCCGCGCATGCTTCTCCGCTTCGATCCTGCTGAGGATCTCCCCGCCCCTGGACTTGAACCGGGCGGTGAGCTCCGCCTCGCGCCGGGCGCCCTCCGCAAGCGCGCGGTCGATCTTCGCGGCCTGCGCGGCGCCATCCTCCCGCTTCTGCATCTGCACGAGCAACTCACCCTCGAGCTGCTCGGTCCGCCGACGCAGCGCATCGAGTTCCAGCGACACCGCCTGGAGCTCCTTCGGGTTCGCGATCTCACCCGACAGCAGCTTCGCCTGCTCGGACACCATCTTCACTTTGATGCCGGCGATCGCGTCCTCGAGCACGGAGGCCGCCTGGTCCATATGGCGGAGCACCCCCCTCGTGCGTTCCTTCAGCTTCCCGATGTCGGCGATCTTCGCGCGCGCGACGAGTATGGCGCGCTTCTCGGGCATCTCGTCGAGCTCTTTGGAGAGCCGCAGGATCGTCAGATCCATCTTCTGGAGGTCGAGCAGTGTGCGGACTGTCTCCATGAAGGCGAGGCCTACTCTCTCGATGCGTGCCCGGCCGTGCGATGCGGGCCGGCCGTTCGCACTGGCCAGCATGGTACCGTACCCGCTCCTGCAGCGGTCCTACAGCGCGACCTCCTCGGCCTGCCTGGAACGGAACACGACCAGCGAGCGGTAGCCGGCCATGCGCAGCAGCTCCCGCGCCTGTTCCCCGCCGGTGCCCACCTCGGCGGCGGCGTGTGCGTCCGATCCCATCGTCGCGGGGACGCCTCGGCGTTCACAGGCCTGCAGCAACTGCAGCGAGGGATAGATCTCGTTGATCGGCTTGCGCAGACCTCCGGTGTTCACTTCTACGGCACAACCACCCGCGCACAGCGCCTCGGCCGCCGCCTCGTACCAGGCGGTCGGGTCGCCCCCCGGCAGAAAGCCGAACTTCTTTATGAGGTCCGGGTGCGCGATCACGTCGAACAGTCCGGACCTCGCGGCAGCAGCCACCTCGATGAAGTAGCGTTCCCACATCTCGTCGATGACCACAGAGCCATAGCGGTCGATCAGATCCGGGTCGTCGAACGCCCAGTCACCCAGGAAGTGCACCGATCCGAGCACCATGTCCAGCGGGAGCGCGGCCAGGGTCTCGCGAGTGAACGCCACCTCGTCCGGCATCCAGTCCGCCTCTACGCCCGACAGCACTTCGGGACCGTCCGTCTCGCGTGAGTAAGCGGCCGCGGCCGCCACGTCGTCCAGGTACTCCGACACCTCGTGGGGACGCATCGTGTAGTGCTGGGGATAGTCCGCCGGCATCGGTAGGTGGTCTGTGAAGCACACGATGTCCAAGCCGGCCTCACGGGCGGCGTCCACGAACTCGACGGGCGTGCCCGTCGCATGACCGCAGCGGGCCGTGTGCATGTGCAGATCGATCACGAAGCCTCCCTGATGACACCGCCGCCGATGACTCGCTCACCTTCATAGCACACGACCGACTGTCCCGGCGCCACACCGTCGAAGGGCGCGTCGGCCACCACCTCCAGGACATCGTTGGCGACCCGCGCGGTCGCGCGCACCGGTACTCCCCGATAGCGGACCTGCGCCTCCACCACCTGCTCGCACGGACCGCGCCAGACGACGTCGTCGGCCACGACCCGCGTGACACTGAGCCCGCTCCTGTCGCCGATCGTGACGGTGGCGGTGCTCGCGTCGATAGCGTTGACGAAGACCCGGCTGCCCGCGGAGACGCCGAGACCCCGACGCTGGCCGATCGTCAGACCCGGCACCCCAGTGTGTGCACCCACGACCGTACCTCCCGGGCCCACGATCTCTCCCGGCACGAAGGCCTCCGGGCGGCGCTGACGCACGAACGCCCGGACGTCGTCCCCGGGCACGAAACACGTCTCCTGGCTCTCAGCGCGTTCGGCCGCGGGCAACCCGAGCGCCCTCGCGATGCCGCGGACCTCGGCCTTCGCCAGGCCTCCTACAGGGAACAGGGTGTGACCGAGCTGTTCGCTTGTCATCCGGTACAGGAAGTAGGACTGGTCCTTCGCCGGATCCGCGCCTCGCGCCAGCCAGGGAACGCCCGCGCCGTCGCGCACGATCCGGGCGTAGTGGCCGGTCGCCAGGAACTCCGCGTCCTGCAGCTTCACACGGCGCATCAGCTCCGAGAACTTCACGCGGTCGTTGCACACGATGCAGGGGTTCGGCGTGCGGCCGGCCGCATACTGGTCGCAGTACGGCTCGATCACCTCGCGCTCGAAGACGTCCGCGAAATCGAGGCTGTAGTGGGGGATCCCCAGCGCGTCGCAGACGCGCTTCGCCGACCGCGCGCCGTCCAGCGAGCAACACCCGTCGATCGGGTCGTCCCCGGGCAGCAGCCGCATGGTGACGCCTGTGACGTCGTGGCCTGCATGGACGAGCAACGCCGCAGCCACAGAGGAGTCGACTCCCCCGCTCATGGCGACGAAGACGCGCACCCGGCTACTCGACGTCGCCGTGCGGGTCGAAGTTCGGGTCCTCAGACTGGATCGGACCGGCGATCGGCTCGCGACCGTGCCTGACCAGGTAGTCGTCGATGGCGACCTTCAGTCCGTCGGTCGCCAGGACGGAGCAGTGCATCTTCGCGGGAGGCAGTCCGTCGAGCTCCTCGGCGACCTGCTTCTTCGTGATGGCGGCAGCGTTCTGGATCGACATGCCCCTCGCCAGTTCCGTGACGATCGAGGACGTGGCGATCGCCGCGCCACAGCCGAGCGTCTGGAACTTGAGGTCGGTGAGGTGGTCGGTGTCATCGACCTTGATCGTGATCTTCATCACGTCGCCGCAGATCGGGTTGCCGACCTCGCCCACGCCATCCGCGTCGTCGATGACTCCCACGTTGCGCGGGTTGTTGAAGTGGTCCATGACCTTGTCGGAGTAGAGCACGGTGGTGACGTCCCTTCGAAGACGGGGATGCGGGATGGGCTAGGCGGTCGCGCCGAACATGCGCGCGTAGACGGGAGACATGGCGCGCAACCGCTCGATGATCGGCGGCAGCACCTCCAGGAAGAAGTCGATGTCCTCGCCGGTCGTGAACCTGCCCACCGTCACGCGCAGCGATCCATGCGCGATCTCAGGCGCAAGGCCGATGGCCAGCAGCACGTGGCTCGGTTCCAGAGAGCCCGAGCTGCACGCGGAGCCGGTCGAGACCGCGATGCCCCGGTTGTCCAGCTGCAGAAGCATCGCCTCGCCTTCGACACCCTTGATCACGAGGTTCGCGGTGCCAGGCAGGCGCGGCACGTCCCTGCCGCCGTTGAGAGCCGTGTTCGGCATCGTCAGGACACCCTCGATCACACGATCACGAAGCGCGGCCAGCCGCGGGTTCTCGGTGGAGCGCTCGGCGTCCATGATCTCGAGCGCCTTGGCGAACGCTGCGGCTCCGCCGACGTTCTGCGTGGCCGAGCGCTTCTTCGATTCCTGGCCACCGCCCATCAGGAGCGGCTCGAACGGCGTGCCCCGCTTGAGGTAGAGGGCGCCGACACCCTTCGGCCCATAGATCTTGTGAGCGGAGAACGACGCGGCGTCCACACCGAGGTCGACCGCGTCCCACTCGACCTTTCCGAGCATCTGGATCGCGTCGGTATGGAAGTAGCCGCCCATCTCGTGCGTCAGAGCGGCGAGCTCCTTGATCGGCTGGACGGTGCCGAGCTCGTTGTTCGCGTGCATGACGGAGACGAGCACGGTGGAGTCGCGCAGCTCGGCGGCGAGGTCTTCCGGGTACACGATCCCGTCCTCGCGAGGCTTGACCGTGCTGACCTCGAAGCCGTCCTTCTCAAGGTAGTGCGCCGGTTCCAGTACGGCGTGGTGTTCGAACGCGGAGACGACGATGTGGTCGCCCTTGCCGCGCGCCTTCCCGGCGCGCGCTATCCCGATGAGTGCGGCGTTGTCGCCCTCGGTGCCGGCGCCGGTGAAGATGACCTCGCCGGGCTGGGCCGCATGGATCGAAGCCGCGAACGACTCGCGCGCCGCCTCGAGGCCGCGGTACGCGTCGCGTCCGAGCGCATAGAGACTGTTCGCGTTGCCGTAGCGTTCCGTGAAGTACGGGAGCATCACTTCGACGACTCTCGGATCGACCGGGGTGGTCGCCGCGTAGTCGAGGTAGATCGACCTTGGACCGCTGTCGCTCATCGTGCCATCCGCTCCTTCTGTCCACCTGTCGATGTGCTTTCGTCGTACTGCGCCTGCCGGTTCGACAGGTCCGCGATCGTCGTCGTCAGGAAGACCTCACGCAACGCCGCTGTCGCCTTCGCCCATACCCCGGCGGCGGCGCACGCCCCACTGCGCTCGCACTGCGCCCCGCCGTCGCAGACTGTCGGGGCCAGCGGGCCCTCCAACGCCTCCACGACCTCGAGGACCGTGATCTCGCTCGGGTCACGCGTGAGTAGGAACCCGCCATGCGCGCCCCGCGATGCGGACACGATCCCAGCCTTCCGAAGCGCCGCGAGCAACTGCTCCAGGAACTTCCCGGGAACACCCTGACGCTGCGAGATCTCTCGCGCGCTCACAGGGCCGTCGCCGTAGCGGGCGCCCAGATCGATCAGCGCGAGCAGGCCATACTCGCTTCTCGCCGTCAGTCGCATGTGACCCCTTCGGCAGTGCTCGAGAATCAATCCCTACTGCTTCCGTATAGTATCCCGCCGAAGGCGCGCGCGCAAATCCCGCTGGTCGGTCAAGGCGACGGGTCCGTCCTCAGATCCCGCGGCGCTGAATAGTCCCGTCGCCTCTCGCCTGCCGTCGGTAGTCCCGCTCGCTCCGTTCGCCCCCCGCTGCCGGCCTCCGGGCATATGGGTGGTCAGGGAGGTTGCACAACGCAGAACGGGCGTGATAGATTGCACTCCCACGTCTTGGGGGGAGGACCCGCAAGACGGACGAAACGGACGGACATCCGCGGTCGACAGCCACAGGGTGGCGAGGACCCACCGGATTCCCCGCTCGCAAGAAGGGCCCCGACGCTCGCGCGCCGGGGCCCTTCTGCTTCCACGCCAAGGCCGTTACAGCGCTTTGAGCAGGTTGGCCATCTCGATCGCCGAGATCGCGGCGTCCCAGCCCTTGTTGCCGTGCTTGGTGCCGGCCCGCTCCACCGCCTGCTCGATCGAGTCGGCGGTCACCACGCCGAACGCCACCGGCACGCCGCTCTCGAGCCCGACGTGCGCCACGCCCTTCGAGACCTCGGCCGCGACGTACTCGAAGTGCGGGGTCGCGCCGCGGATGACGACGCCCAGCGCGATGATCGCGTCGTAGCGCTCCGAGTCAGCGAGCTTCTGAGCCACGAGTGGGATCTCGAACGCACCGGGCACCCACGCGATGTCGACGTCCTCGGCCGCCACTCCATGACGGGCGAGCGCGTCCTGTGCGCCACCGAGCAGACGGCTCGACAGCAGCTCGTTGAAGCGGCTCACGACGATACCGACCTTCAGGCCGGAGCCGATCAGATCACCTTCGTAGACGGTCATTCCGTTCCTCCTGTCTCGATCTCGGTCACGCGTCCACCGTCGCCAAGGTCCAGCCGGTGGCGCATCTTCTCCCTCTTGGTGCGCAGGTACTCGATGTTCTCGGGCGTCGGCGGGACCTCGAGCGGCACCTGCTCGGCGACGGTCAGTCCGTACCCCTCGATCCCGCTGATCTTCTTCGGGTTGTTCGTCATCAGACGCATGGAGGTGACTCCCAGGTCCACGAGGATCTGGGCGCCGATGCCGTAGTCGCGCAGGTCGGCAGGGAAGCCGAGCGCCTCGTTCGCCTCGACGGTGTCGCACCCGTGCTCCTGCAGCTCGTAGGCGCGCAGCTTCATCGCCAGCCCGATGCCGCGGCCCTCGTGCCCGACCATGTACAGGACGACTCCGCGCCCCTCCGCCTGGACGCGGCGCATGGCTTCCTCCAGCTGCGCCCCGCAATCGCAGCGCAGGGAGTGGAACACGTCGCCGGTCAGGCACTCGGAGTGCACGCGCACCAGGATGTCGGTCCCGTCGCCGATCTCCCCGGCCACGAGCGCGACGTGGGTCGCGCCGTCGACACGGCTCTCGTAGCCGTAGGCCGTGAAGTCGCCGAACCGTGTGGGCATGCGCACCTTCGCGATGCGGTCTACGAGCGCCTCGTAGTGGCGCCGGTACCGGATCAGGTCGGCCACGGTGACCATCTTCAGACCGAACCGCTCCGCAACCTTCTCGAGCTGAGGGCGGCGGGCCATCGTCCCGTCCTCGTTGATGATCTCGCAGATGAGCCCGGCGGGCGCGAGCCCGGCGAGACGCGCGAAGTCGACCGATGCCTCCGTGTGGCCGGCGCGCTCCAGCACGCCTCCCGGACGCGCGCGCAGCGGGAACACGTGCCCGGGCATGGCGAGGTCCTCGGGCCGGGTGGCGGGATCGATCAGCGCATGGACAGTCACCGAACGGTCCGCCGCGGAGATGCCCGTGGTGATCTTGCCCTTCGCGCCCACCGACACGTGGAAAGCGGTGCCCTGCGCCGAGGTGTTCGTCTGGACCATCGGCGGGATGCCGAGCGCATCGACCCTTTCCGCCGAAAGCGGCACGCACACGAGCCCCCGGCCGTTGGTGATCATGAAGTTGACCGCATCGGGCGTCGCCAACTCGGCCGCCATGACGAAGTCGCCCTCGTTCTCGCGGTCCTCGTCGTCAATGACGATGAGTATCCGGCCGGCCCGGATCTCCTCGATGGCCTCTTCTATGGTCGCGAAGGGAGCTGTCACGGCGGTCACCGGCCTTCCGCCAGGTCCTTGAGCATGTCGCCGAGCCCGCGGCGCGACGACTTCGTCGCGCCCGCCTCCTCGGCGCCCATGTAGGTCCTGACGTAGCGCTGGACGTACTTGGCGAACATGTCCGATTCCAGATTCACCTTGGCGCCGATCGGCTTGTCCTTCAGGGTGGTCGACTCCTCGGTGTGCGGCACGACCACCACTCCGAACCCGTCGTCGAATACCCGAGCGACCGTGAGCGAGATGCCGTCCACAGCGACCGAGCCCTTCTCGATGAGGTACTCGCGCACCTCCGGCGGAGCGTTGAACCTGTACTGCACCGCGTTGCCCGCCGACTGCCTCATGGCCAAGGTGCCGACCGCGTCGACGTGGCCCGTCACGATGTGGCCGCCGAGCCGGTCGGACAGACGCAGCGCCCGCTCCAGGTTCACGTTCGTTCCCTGGCGCAGCTCGCTGACGGTCGAGCGGGCGACGGTCTCGTCGCTGACGTCGACCAGGAAGGCGCCACGCAGGAACTTCACGACCGTCAGGCACACGCCGTCAACGGCGACGGAGTCTCCGATCGTCATGTCGCGTCCGAAGTCGGGCGCGTATATCTCGAGGCGCATCCCGCCCGCGACGCGTTCGGTGCGGGCGACGATGCCCTTGGTCTCGATGATCCCGGTGAACATGTGTCTTATCGCTCCTTCAGGCTCGAATGCCGGCTTGCTCTACTCGTTCCCGTCCTCGGTACGGCGCGGCCGCCATACGGTGACCGCATCATCACCCAGCACGGCCGCCTCGACCGCGCGGAGCGGTCGCCTGAGCGTGGATGGGTCGTCCTGCTGGCGGCCGACGAACAGCGCCGGCGCCTCTTCGCCTCCCAGCCCTCCCGCATGCAGCAGGACCAGTTCGTCCACCAGGCCGGCGGACATCAGCGGACCGAACAACCGCGGTCCCGGCTCGATCAGAAGGGAGACCACGTCCATCGACGCAAGCGCCTCCATCACGCCGGAGAGCCCGCGTTCGATGTCATACCCGAGGCCCACGGCGCCCACAGCAGCAAGACCGTCATCGAGATCGAGCGTGTCAGGCAGCAGGACCGTGACAGCGCCGAGGGCGTCGTGGAACATCCTGCGGTCAGGGGACGGCTGCTCTGTCCGCGTGAGCACGATCCTCCGAGGCTGTCGAGCCGCGGGGGCGCCGGAAGGGTCCCGCACGGTCAGCGATGGATCGTCCACCGCGACCGTTCCGGTGCCCACCATCACGGCATCGGCGTGCGCGCGCAGGCGCATCGCGAACTCCCGGGCTGCTCCTCCGGTGAGCGCCGACCTGACCCCCGGCGCGAGGGCCGGACGGCCATCCAGCGTGAGGGCCACCTTCGCCCGCACGAACGGGCGTCCCGTGCTCTGCCGGTGTAGCCACTCGAGGTCGAGTTCATGGAAAGGTCGAGGGTCCTCGGCGAAGACCACATCGATCCCGGCACGACGCAGGATCGTGGTCCCTCCGGAAGCGAGCGGGTTCGGGTCCGGCATCCCGACGACCACCCGTTCGACACCCTCACGCACGAGCGCGTCCGCGCACGAGGGCGTGCGCCCGGTGTGGGAGCAGGGCTCGAGCGTGACGTACGCGGTGGCACCACGCGCCGCCTCGCCCGCCTGTGCGAGCGCCACGGCCTCGGCGTGTGGACCGCCCGCCCGCTCGTGCCAGCCTTCCCCCACGACCTCGCCGTCGCGCACGAGAACGCACCCCACGAGGGGGTTGGGAGCGGTGGTGCCGCGTCCGCGCTCCGCGAGTTCGCACGCACGACGCAGGTGCGGGTCGGCGACGACCACGTACGGGTCACCGAAGTGGCGAGTCATGAGCGACATCCTTCTTCCATCCGGACTGTGACCGTCGGCTCCGGGATCTCACCGGATCGGCCCCTGAGCTCTCGCCTGAGGGGTTCGCGGGCTTTCACCGCCGGTGGGGAGTTGCACCCCGCCCTGAAGAACGACTCGAAGTGTAGCAGGAGACCGCGGTTCTGGGAAAGTCGCCGACCTCTAGCGCAGCAGTGCGAACACGACCGCCACGATGACGACGATCAGCGCGATCGCGCCGACCTCTATGGCGTAGCCGTGGAAGAAGTCCGGCCACGTCTGAGTCGCGAGCTTCGCTCGCCGCTGTTTCGCGCGTTCCACCATCCCCATGCCCGAGCGCTCCAGTTCGTCGCCCGGACCCTGGTCGATGCGCCCGTCCATCACAGGTCCGTTCCCGAAGCGCCCGCTGCGCGGATCGCCGCCAGCGCGGCCGCAGGGTCCGGCCTGCCGAAGACGGCGTTGCCGGCGACCAGCAGGCGCGCGCCCGCAGCGCACACGAGGGGCGCGGTCGTCTCGTCGATCCCGCCGTCGACCTCGATCTCAGCGGAAGAACCGGCGGAGCGGAGCATCGCTGCGATCTCGGCGATCTTGTCCAGCGCGACCGGCATGAACGCCTGGCCGCCGAACCCCGGGACCACGCTCATCACCAGCACGTAGTCGACATCGCCGATCACGGAAGCGAGCGAGGAGACCGGAGTCGCGGGGTTCAGCGCGACGCCCGCCTTCGCTCCCGCTGCCCGGATGCTCCGCAGGACGGCCGCCAGGTCGCGGCACGCCTCGACGTGGACGCTCACCATGTCCGCGCCGGCGTCCAGGTACCACGTGACGGTGTCGTCGGCGTTGTCGATCATCAGGTGGACGTCCAGTGGCAGCGCGGTGATGCGCTTGAGGGCGCGAACGACCGGAGGGCCGATCGTCAGGTTCGGGACGAAGTGCCCGTCCATGACGTCCACGTGCACCACGTCTGCGCCCGCTGCCTCCGCCATCCGCACGGCTTCGCCCAGACGGGTGAAGTCGGCGGACAGGATGGAAGGCGCCATCCGGACCCTCTCGCTCACGAGACCACCCTTCGACCGAATGCGGACTGCGTGTCTAGTCCTCGATCAGCTCGAGGCCGTGCAGTTCGTCGCGTGCCTCGCGCCCGAGCAGCGCGTCCTCGCCCGCGGACACCGGGACACCCTCGTAGAGCACGGCATGGACCTGGCTCGTGATCGGCAGGTCGACACCCATGCGGGCGCCGAGCGCCTTCACGGCGATGCATGCGAATGCGCCTTCGGCGACCATGTTCGTCTGAGCGCACCAGCCGTCAAGGGTCCCTCCCCTGCCTACGAACTCGCCGAGCGCGCGGTTGCGTGAGTTCTTCGAAGTGCAGGTGGCGATCAGGTCGCCGACACCGGCGAGCCCCATGTACGTCAGCGGGTTCGCGCCCATGGCGTGCCCGAGGCGGCTCATCTCCGCGAGCCCTCGCGTCATGAGCGTGGCCTTCGTGTTGTCACCGTAGCCGACCCCGTCGGAAGCGCCCGCAGCCACCGCGATCACGTTCTTGCTCGCTCCGCACAACTCGACACCTACGACGTCGGGGTTGGTGTAGACGCGGAAGAACCGCGTCATGAACAGGTCCTGAAACAGGCGGCCGACACCCTCGTCGTAGGACGCGACGACGGTCGCCGAGGGGATGCCCTTCCCGACCTCCTCAGCGTGGTTGGGACCCGACAGGCCGGCGAGGCGGTCGCGGCCTCCGAGCACGTCCTCGAGCACCTCGGTCATCAGCAGCAGGGAACCTTCTTCGACGCCCTTGCTCAGGATGACGATGGGTGTCGTCAAGGGAAGGTGGGGCGCCATGGACTCGGCGGTGGAGCGGACCCCCATGCTCGGCGTCACCATGACCACCGCCTCCGCCCCGAACAGAGCGCGCTCCATGTCCGGAGTGGCGGTCACGCTGTCAGGCAGGACGATGTCCTTCATGTAGAGCGGGTTCTGATGGGTGGCGTTGATGCCCGCCGCTATCTCGGGTTCCCGCGCCCACATGGAGACTGAATGCCCTTTCCCCCCCAGCAGCCATGAGGCGCTCGTGCCCCAGGATCCCGCCCCGATCACGGCGACTTGGGTCATGACGATTCCTCTCGGTTGTGGTCGGACGCACGTCCCATCGTAATCCTCGGCTCCTCATGGCGTAGCAGACGACCGATGTTCGCCCGGTGCGACCAGAAGATGAGCGGCACTGCTACGCAGGCGAAAGCGAACAGCACCGGACGGTCCGGATACAGCGGCCACGTGATCAGCGGCAGCGACACCGCGGTGAGCATCGAGGCCAGCGAGACGATCCTCAGCGTGAGGATCAGCACGACGAAGATCACGAACAGGACGAAGAAGACCTTCGGCATAAGCACCAGGATCGCGCCGGCAGCGGTGGCCACACCCTTGCCGCCCCGCAGGCGGAAGTACGGCGAGTACATGTGGCCGGCCATCGCTGCGACGCCGGAGATGATGATCAGCATGTCGCGGCCGCTGGCATTCCACGCGGGGTCTGCGAGCACGAACCGGGCGAGCAACGCAGGCACGACGCCTTTGGCCACGTCCAGCAACGCGACCGACAGGGCCGCTCTCCAGCCGAGGGTACGGAAGATGTTCGTGGCACCGGTGTTGCCCGAGCCCACCTTCGTGATATCGGTGTGGTAGAGGCGCCGGGCCACGATCACGCCGAACGGCACGCCAGCCAGCAGGTAGCCGAATCCGGCAGCCACCGCCACCCGCCACACGACATCGAACATGCCTCGGCGCCCCCTAGTCCTTCTGCCTGAATTTGAGGATGATGGGCGTGCCGGAAAAGTCGAACGCCTCGCGCATCCGGTTCTCTATGTAGCGCTTGAAGTTCTCGTCGACGAGCTTCGGATGGTTCGCGAAGAACGTGAAGCCCGGCGGGTTCGTCCGCGTCTGCGTCCCGTACTTGATGCGGAGGTGCACGCCGTTCCGGCTGATGGTGTGGCCGGTGTCGCGCAGGTCAGCGAGGAAGCGGTTGAGCTTGCTCGTGGTGATCTCCTGCGTAAAGGTGGCGTACACGGCGTCTATCGCCTTGAACACCTTGTCGACGCCGCGTCCCGTGAGCGCCGATATCCTGATCACCGGCGCATAGTCCACGAACCCGAGCTTGCGGGGCAGGTCGACCTCCAGGGCGTCCTTCACGTCGTCGTCAGCAAGCAGGTCCCACTTGTTCATGATGATAACGATCGCGCAGCCGCGCTCCTCCGCGAAGCGGGCGACCCGCTGGTCGCCGTCGGTGATGCCCTCGGAGGCGTCGATCATGAGCAGCGCGACGTCGGCGCGGTCGATCGCGCGCATCGCACGCACGAAGCTGTAGTACTCGACCGACTGGTCGATCTTGGACTGGCGGCGCAGACCCGCCGTGTCGACGAGGCGGTACTTCACGCCGTCACGCTCGACGACGGTGTCGATGGAGTCGCGCGTCGTGCCCGCGACCGGGCTGACGATCGCACGCTCCGCCCCGAGCAACCGGTTGTACAGCGACGACTTGCCCGCGTTCGGCCGGCCGATGATCGCTATGCCGCGCTCCCCCTCGCCGTCATCGGCCTCGCTTGCCGGCAGCGCCTTCACGAGTTCGTCGAGAAGGTCCCCGGTCCCGTGCCCGTGCAGCGCGGAGATGACCCGCGGCTCCCCGAGTCCGAGGTTCCAGAACTCGTAGGTGGGAGAAGCATCGTTCGGCGTGTCGCACTTGTTCACCAGCAGGAACACCACGCGCGACGACTTGTGCAGGATGCGCGCGACGTCCTCGTCACCGGCGGAGACACCCGCGGTGCCGTCGACGACGAACAGGATCGCGTCGGCTTCCTCGGCGGCGACGATGGCCTGGTTCCGGATCGATTCGCCGAAGGCGTCGTCGGTCCCGAGCTCGATGCCGCCGGTGTCGACGAGCATGAACTCGACCCCATTCCAGTCGGTCCGGTGGTAGCTGCGGTCGCGCGTCACCCCGCGCATGGCATGGACGATGGCGTCCGAGCCCTGCACAAGACGGTTGACGAGGGTGGACTTGCCGACGTTGGGACGGCCTACCACGGCAACGATGGGGAGAGACATCTAGGGGATCACCCGCTACTAGGGGTGGACAGTTCCTTCAGCGCGGTGACCAGACCCGCGGCGTCGCATGATACCAGACGCACGTCCTGACCGGACGCCTCCTGGATGCGCAGCAGGTCGTGATCGTCGAGGGTCAGCCCGTCGTCGTTGAAGACCACGTCCGGCAAGAGGTAGGTATCGTGGCCCCCAGCCCGCGCTCGCGACCTCGCGTCAGCGTGGATCGAGGCCTCGAGGTCCGAGCCCCCCAGCAGTCCCGCCACGGTCACGCTGTCGCCGAGAAGCTCGTTGCGGACGGGCAGCACCCTGACCGCGCAGCCTCCCTCTGAGAATCCGCGCGCGAGCGCTTCGAGCACGGGAGCGAAGAGCTCGCCGGTCACGAGCACGACGCCGCAGGAGTGCTCGGTCCTTCCTCCGAACCCAGCAAGCAGTGCCGCCATCTCGTCCAAGAACGAACGGGTCATCCCGATGCCGTTCTCGAACTGTGGGAAACCGTCGTACTCATCCCACACTGGAAGCGGTGCGCGAGCCGTGAGGAAGAACTCGTCCGCCGCCTGCACCCAGGTCTCCCCGCGCTCGGCGCGCATGCGTGCCTGCCACGGACCGATCTGAGCGAGCACGGCCGCCGCCTGCGCCGCGGTCCGATAGCCGGGCAGCGCAGCGCGCGCGTACCGCGTCAGCCCCACCGGCACGACCCCGACCGAGGCGACGGCGGGCCGCGCCGCGAGCCACTCGAGGGTGCGCTCGAGTACCTCGCCGTCGTTGACGCCGGGGACCAGCACGATCTGCGTGTGCATCTCGATGCGAGCGTTGCCGAGGGTGTCGATGTGCTCGAGCGCCCGGTCGTCGACCGTGGGACACACGAGCCGCCGCCGGACCTCCGGGTCCACCGCGTGAACCGATACGTGGAGCGGCGATAGCCGTTGTTCGACTATGCGGTCCACGTCGGCGTCGTCGAGGTTCGTCAGCGTGACGAAGTTGCCGGCAAGGAACGACAGCCGGTAGTCGTCGTCCCGGATGTAGAGCGAAGGGCGCAGCGTGGGCGGCAACTGCGCGACGAAGCAGAACGAGCACGCGTTGTCGCACTCGCGGATGCCGTCGAACACGACCCCGTCGAAGTCGAACCCCCAGCCTTCGTCGAGGTCGCGGGTCAGTCGCATCGCGCGCTGCGAGCCGTCGAGTGAGGTGACGACGATGTCCACCGAGCCGCCGTCCGTAGCCCACATCCAGTCGATGACGTCGCGCATCGGCTGCCCGTGCGGGAACGTGATCACGTCACCGGAGACGATCCCCGCCCTGTCGGCTGCCCCGCCGGGCCCTACGACGCCGACACGCCCACCAGACCCCGCTGGCGGGGCCTCAGTCGGATACGTCATCCGTCATCGCCTCTATCGCGGCGACCACGCCCGCCATCTGCTCGTCCGGCGTCGAAGCGCCGGCAGTGACCCCGACGCTCAAGGCACCGTCGAACCACGCCGGGTCCAGCTCGTCCGCTGTCTCTACATGATGTACACACGGGTTCACGCCGCGGCAGATCTCGGCCAGGCGTGTCGTATTCCCCGAGTTGTGCCCGCCCACCACGACCATGACGTCCACACCGCGCGCCAGCTCCTCGGCGGCGCTCTGGCGCTTCCCTGTGGCCGAGCAGATCGTGTTGTGCACCTTCAACTCGCTCACGCGCGGGAGCAGACCGGCCACCACCTGGTTCAGGCGCTCGAGCGACTGCGTCGTCTGGACGACTATCCCGACCTTGCGTGACGGCAGGAGTGCCGGTATGTCGCCGACCTCCTCGACCACGATCGCGTCGCCGCCGGCGTACGCGACGATGCCTTCCACCTCCGGGTGGTCGGCCTCGCCCACGATCACCACGGTGTAGCCATCGGCCTTCAGCTGCTGTGCCGCCTCCTGCGCGCTCGAGACGAACGGGCATGTCGCGTCGACGACCTCGAGCCCGCTCAGTCGCGCGGCCTCGATGATCGCCGGATCGACGCCGTGGGTCCGGATGACCAGGATCCCGGCCCCAGCCTCGTCGAACGTCCGGGCGACCTTCACTCCGCGAGCGCGCAGCGCTTCGACCGCCTGCGGGTTATGGATCAGCGGCCCCAGAGTGTGCACCGGGCGGCCGGTCGCGGCGGCCTCGTCGGCGAGTTTGAGCGCCCTCTCGACGCCGTAGCAGACACCGGCGTGGCGTGCGAGCTGCACCTTCATCGTCCCGCCACCTCCCGCGCCTGCTCCACCTGCTCGGCGATGCGGCGCATCACCTCGTCGGTCATCGCTTCGACGCGCTCCTTGCGCCCGCCCTCCGCGAACGACGCCGGGTCGATCGGGTCCCCGACAGCCATCACGACCTTCGGGAAGCGGAACATCCTGGCCCCGGGGGGCTTGATCAGGTCGGTCCCCGAGAAGCCGATCGGGAAGACGAGGACCTCGTTGCGGATCGCCAGGAACGCCGCGCCGCCGTGGGCCTCGTTGTTGCCCTTGAACTTGCGCGTGCCCTCGGGGAAGATGCCCACCGGCTCGCCGGCCTTCAGATACGCGCTCGCACGCTGCAGCGCCTCACGATCCGCCGCGCTGCGCTTGACCGGGAACGCCCAGAACTGGTCAAGCGCCCAGCCCAGAAAGTCCGTGTCCCACAGGTTCGCCCGCGCCATGAAGTGCACCGGACGCGGGCTGCGGCACCAGAGCAGCACCGGGTCCGCGTAACTGACGTGGTTGCCGGCAAGCACGAAGCCCCCGCTCGCGGGGAGCTTCTCGCGTCCGACCATCTTCACGCGGAAGAGCGCGATCGCGATGTTGCCGACCGTAGCGCGCACCACGTGTGCGAACCAGAAGCTGCGCGGCGGTTTCGGAGTCCTCATCGGCGCTCCGCCACAAGCCGCTCGATCTCGGCGACGACCTCGAGGACGGTCATGCCGGTGGTGTCGAGTTCGATCGCGTCGTCCGCCTTGATGAGCGGTGACGCGGAGCGAGAGGAGTCGTAGGTGTCGCGCCGGTGGATGTCCGCCAGGACCTCGTCGTAGGTCATGTTCGCGCCGCGACGCTCCATGTCGATCGTCCGGCGGCGGGCCCGCTCGGCGGCGCTCGCCGTGAGGAAGATCTTCAGCTCGGCGTGCGGGAACACCACGCTGCCGATGTCGCGGCCTTCGAGCACGATGTCGAGTCCGCGTGCGGCGATGCGGCGCTGCTGCTCGACCATCGCGGCGCGCACCCCCGGGATCGCCGAGACCGGGCTGACAGCCTTGTCCGCCTCCGGCGTGCGGATCTCCATGGTCACGTCGCGGCCGTCCACCTCCACGTGCGTCGCGAGCCCGGTCCCGCGCTCGTGACCGAAGTGGATGTGCGCGTCGAGCGCGAGGCGCGTGAGTGCCTCCGCGTCATTGAGCGGGATCCCCTGACGGACCGCCTCTACGGCGATCGCGCGATACATCGCGCCCGTGTCGAGGTACGCCATGCCCAGTTCCGTCGCGATGGCGCGAGCGACGGTCGACTTGCCGGAGGCCGCGGGGCCGTCGATGGCGACGATCATGGTTGCGTGACGGTCCTCTCGCGACGTGTGGTCCTGCGCCCGTTCCGGTACGCGGGAAGCGTAGCAGACGAGCGGCGCGGCGGCAGTCAGCGACGCCGGGTCGTCACCGGTCCGTGACACCCGCGAGCGAGGCGAAGTCCTCCGCGAAGCGCGGATAGCTGACGTCAACGGCCTCCCACCTGTCGACCGTCACCGGACCCGCCGCGATCAGCGAGGCCACCGCCCACGCCATGGCCAGTCGATGGTCGCCGTCGCTGTCGAGCGTCGCTCCGTGCAGGCGCGTCGGACCGTCGACCTCCAGCCAGTCCTCGCCGGTCCGCACCACGCCGCCGAGCCCCGTCAGACCGTCCGCGATCGCCGCGAGGCGGTCTGACTCCTTCACGCGGAGCTCCCCCACCCCGTCGAACCGTGTGGTGCCGTGCGCCGCGCACGCCACGACGGCAAGCACGGGGATCTCGTCTATGAGTGACGGGACCTCCGGAGCGGACACCGTCGTCGCGGAAAGCCCCAGGCGGAACAGAGCGGTGATCTCGCCGACCGGCTCGGCCCCTATAGAGCGCTCGCGCTCGACGTCCACGTCCGCGCCCATGCGCCGCAGCACGCGCACGAAGCCGAGCCGCGTCGGGTTCAGCGCCACCTCAGGGAGGACGATCTCGCTGCCAGGCACCAGCGCGGCGGCGGCCACGAGGAACGCCGCAGACGACGGGTCACCCGGCACGACGATATCGGTCGCGGTCATCGGAGCGGGCCCCGAGAGCTCACACGCGATCTCGCTGTATTCGCACGTGACCGGCACCCCGAACGCCGGCAGGAGCAGTTCGGAGTGGTCGCGACTGAGCGCCGGCTCTGTCACGACCGTCTCGCCCGTGGCACGGGTCCCCGCGAGCAGTACGGCGGTCTTGACCTGGGCGCTCGCGACCGGCGATTCGAACCTCACAGCGTGCAGGGACCCGCCGGTGATGGTGACCGGAAGGTGGCCGTCCACGGTGGTCACGCGCGCGCCCATCGACTCGAGTGGTTCCGTTACCCGCCTCATCGGCCGACGCCGCAGAGATGCGTCGCCGTCGAGCGTCGCCGAGACCGGCCATCCCGCCAGCACACCGAGCAGCAGCCTGCACGTGGTGCCACTGTTACCGCAGTCGATCAGTGCGGTGCCCGGAACTGGACCCCGTGCGCCCCATCCGGTCACGACCAGCTCGAGGCCGGTCGGCACCTTCCCTACGATCTCCACGTCGGCTCCCAGACAGGAGACCGCGGCGATCGTGGAGCGGACGTCCGCGGAATCGAGAACCCCTGTCAGGTGGCTTCGCCCCTCGGACATCGCTGCGAAGAGCACCGCCCGGTGGGAGATCGACTTGTCGCCGGGCACGCGGACCGTGCCCGTCAGCGGACGCTCGGCCGGCAGGAATCGGCGGCTCACGCTCCGCCCCCTTCTGGGGCCAGGGGTTCGAGAACAGGCTCGAACCCGTTCGCGGCCAAGTCCGCGACGAGGGCGTGCGCGTCGCCTTCGTCGGTCAGCAGCAGGTGGAGCACCGCGGTGTCCTCCGTCACGTGGTCGATGCCGATGTCCTCGATGTTGCATCCGGCACGCGCCGCCGCCTGAGTGATAGCGCTCACGGCGCCCGGACGGTCGGTCATCGCCACGGTAAGCTCGCGGAGCCGCTCAGACGCGGGCACCCAGCGAGCCGGGAGCGAGCGCCGCACGTCGGCCGCGCGCGCCAGCCAGGCGCGCACACCTTCGCGGTCGTGCGCGCGCACCAGCCCCGCGAACTCCGAGAGCTGTGCGCCGAGCTCGTCCAGTCCGCGGACGACCGCTTCACGATTGTCCAGACAGATGCCGGTCCACAGGTCCGGCGATCCGGCCGCTATCCGGGTCATGTCCTTGAACCCGCCGGCAGCGAGGCGCAACACGTCCGAACCGCCCTGCGCGCGCTGCGCGGCGAGGTTCGTGAGCGCGGACGCGGCGACGTGGGGGACGTGACTGATCGCGGCCACCGCCTCGTCGTGCGCGACCGCATCCAGTGAGATCACCCGCGCGCCGATCGACATCACAAGCCGGTGCAGACGCTGATACGCGTCGGCATCGGTGTCGTCCGCCGGGGTCAGCACGTAATAGGCGCCCCTGAACAGGTCGGCATCGGCCGCTGACACGCCGCTGCGCTCGCTGCCCGCCATCGGGTGACCCCCGATGAACGTGGATCCCGGAGCCAGCAGACGGGCCGCCTCGTCCATCACGGCTGCCTTCGTCGAAGCGACATCGGTGACCACTCCTCGGTACCCGATCTCTCCGAGCCGGGCCAGCCACTCGGATGCCGCCCCCATGGGGGTCGCGAGCACCACGAGATCGGAAGCCTCCAGGGCGACGGCACAGAGATCCACCGGGACGACGTCGTCCACGACGCCGCGCTCCAGTGCGACGGCCAGCGCCGCCTCGTCCGGGTCGACGCCGGTCACGTGCGGCGCGTCCGGGAGCGCCCGCAGCGCGGCCGCCAGCGAGCCCCCCATCAGCCCGACCCCGACGATGGTGACGCGGGCGAACGGTGCGGTCACAGGTGCTTCCCCTCGAGGGCCACGCGGGCGCCCAGCGTCGAGGTCAGCTCGGCGAACGCGTCGAGATCGAGCGATTGCGGTCCGTCGCACTTCGCATGCTCGGGATCCGGGTGCACCTCGATGATCAATCCGTCGGCACCGGCCGGGATCGCGGCGCGGCACATCGGCGCGATGAGCTCGCGACGGCCGGTCGCGTGCGACGGGTCGACGATCACCGGCAGGTGGGTCAGCACCTTGAACGCGGCCACGGCGGCGAGGTCGAGCGTGTTGCGCGTGTAGGTCTCGAAGGTCCGGATGCCGCGCTCGCAGATGATGACGTCGCGGTTGCCGCCCTTGAGCACGTACTCCGCGCTCGACAGCACCTCTTCGATCGTCGCCGACAGGCCGCGCTTGAGCAGCACCGGCTTCCGCATCTTGCCGAGCTCCTCGAGCATCATGAAGTTCTGCATGTTGCGCGCGCCCACCTGCAGCACGTCCGCCCACTCGGCGACGGTCTCGGCGTCGCGGACGTCCACCACCTCGGTCACCACCGGCAGGCCCGCGGAATCTCCGGCCTCGCGGAGCAGCTTGAGTCCGTCGAGCCCCATGCCCTGGAACGCGTACGGGCTCGTCCTCGGCTTGTATGCGCCGCCGCGCAGCATCGTGGCCCCGGAGGCCTTCACAGACTTCGCAACGGTCATCATCTGCTCCCGGGACTCCACCGAGCAGGGACCGGCGATCACCCCGAAGGTCCCGCCGCCGATCTGCGCGTCTCCCACGCGCACGACCGTGTCCTCCGCCTGGAAGTCGCGGCCCACGAGCTTGTACGGCTTCAGGACCCGGATGACCTCGGAGACCCCCGAGAAGCCCTCCATCTCCAGCGAGTAGACGAGCTCGCGCTCGCCCACTACCCCGATGACGGTCTTGACCTCGCCCTGCGAGAGATGGGTCTCGGCACCAGCCGAGTGCAGGTGGTCGACGATGTGCTGGATCTGCTCGGGGGACGCATGGTCCCGCATCACGATGAGCATGGTGACGCCTCACATTCCCTGACTAGAGGGACCCGCGGCGCCCGACGATCGATTCGAGCGCAGCTATGGTCCTGCGCGTATCTGCCTCAGTACCTACCCCGAGCCGCAGAGCCGGCGTGTCCCCGAAGGAGCGAGCGATCACGCCTTCCCGCAGCAGGTCCTCGAACGCTTCGGCCGGCTTCTTCGTCTGGATCCAGACGAAGTTGGTGTGGGACGGCACATGTCCGATACCCAGCCGGTCGAAGCACGAATACAGGTAGGTCTTCTGCTCGCGGTTCACGTGCTTGCGGGCCACGACCTCGGGCTGGTCCTCGAGCGAGTAGTACGCGCCCACCTGGGCGACGGTGTTCACGTTGAACGGCTCGCGGATGGCGTCGACAGCCACGAGCAGCGGTTCTGGCAGGAAGCCGTAGCCGATCCGCGCGCCGGCCAGGGAGTAGATCTTCGAGAAGGTGCGAGCCACCACGAGCGGCCGCTGGCCGTCGAAGTAGGCCAGCCCGTCCGGGTACGAGTCGTCGTCGACGAACTCGAAGTACGCCTCGTCGAGCACGATCAGGACGTGCTCGGGAACGGCCGCCAGGAACGACTCCCACTCCGTGCGCGTGAAGATCGTGCCGGTCGGGTTGTTCGGGTTGCACAGGAACAGAAGACGCGTCCGCGCCGTGCACGCGGCGAGCATCGCGGGCAGGTCGTGCCGCGCGTCGCTCGTGAGCGCGACCGGGACAGCGGTCGCGCCGAACGTCCGCGTCACGAGCGGGTACACGACGAAGGACGGCCACGCGTACACGACCTCGTCGCCAGGACGCAGCACAGCCTGCGCGATGAGGCGCAGCAGCTCGTTGCTGCCGTTCGTGATGGTGAGGAAGCGCTCGTCGACGCCCCAGTGAGCGGACAAGCGGCCCTTGAGCGCGTGCACCGACCCGTCGGGGTAGCGGTTGAGGTGCGGAAGCACCGCCGCCATCGCCTCCACAGCGCGAGGCGTGGGGCCGAAGGGGTACTCGTTGCTGGAGAGCTTGCTCACGTCGTCGCGGCCCGTGCGCTCGCGAACCTCGCTCGCGCGCAGCCCCGGCGCGTACGGCTTCATGCCGTCGAGCTCAGGTCGTATGAGTGCGCTCCAGTCCACGATCGCTCCTCCCAGGGGTCGGTCGTAGCGTAGAGCGATTGTCGCGGGTGCGGAGTGTCGTGGCAAGCGCCGGGCAAATGCTAGGGCCGCGGCAGCCGCATCGGCTCGACCACGACACGAGCCGCTTCGCCCACCGCACGTCCGCGCCGGGTCAGCAGCCAGCGGCCCGCGACCAGACCTACCAGGGTCCCCACGAGCGGCCACGCGTCCGGGAAGGCCACCTGCAGCGGCGAGAACGAGTCGATCTGGACGACGCCGAACGTCAACGGCGCCAGCAGCCCTCGTGCGATGAGAACCCCGCTCATCGGCGCCCGCACGAACTGGCCGACGGCGAGAAGGGTGGCTGCGACCAGCTGCAGCACGTAGAGGGTCCAGAGGGTGTCGCCGAACGTGCGCCACGGACGATTCCGGACGAGCACCGCGGTGGTCACGCCGAAGACCAGCGCCGCAAGCCCGCCGGTCACCCCGATGTAGAAGGCGCCGTCGAGCGGCTGGCCGGCGATGGCCAGGCCCACGCTCAGGACCGGGATCGTCGCGAAGGCAGTGACGAGCAGCGCGACGGCGAACCACAGCGCCGCGTCCGCGTCGAAGTGCGGGCCGCGCACGGTCATCGCGGCCCGCCGATCGAATCGGTCGCCGGGCCGTCCCCTGGCAGGACCTCGACACCGAAGGTGCGCAAGGTCCCGGTGCCGTCCCATAGCGTCAGTGTCGCGACCGAGGCGTTCGGGACGGCGAACCTCCAGGCCGCGCTGTCGGGCAACCCGAGCCAGTGCGAGATCAGCGAGCGGACCGTTCCCCCGTGCGCGACGACGGCGATGCGCGTCCCGCGCTGCTCCATCCGATCGGCGGCCGCGTTGATGCGCCTCGCGAACGCGTGCCAGGTCTCCCCATCGCGGAACGGAGCGGACTCCGGAGGGCCCCCGAGCAGATCGATGTCGACTCCGCGTGCCCGGGCCTCATCGAACGTGAGTCCCTCAGCCGCGCCGAAGTCGATCTCGGCAAGATCGTCGTCGATGCGCAGCGGTACCTGTGCGATCCGCGCGGCGGCTTCGGCGACCACGCGCGCACGGGCCCTCGGGCTCGCATGGATCGCCGTCGGCTTCCACGAGGCGATGTAGGCTGCCAGCTCGGCGCACTGCCGCATCCCGAGCGCCGTGTATGGAGACTCCCCCGACCCCACGAACCGGCCCTCCACGTTGGCGACGACCTGCGGGTGCCGGGCGACCAGCACTTCGATCGGCATGCCCTTGGCCGGCGCCGCGTGGACGCCGGTCGAGATCGTGTCGCTCACAGGACCACCGCCGCCATCAGGAGGACGGCCGTCTCCACCAGAAGCACGCTGGCGCCGAAGATGTCCCCGGTCATCCCGCCCACCGGCTTCGAGAGCATGCGCGGCACCGCCAGGCCCGCGATGACCCCTGCTGCGGTCACCAGCACGAACTGGTTCGACGTGGCGCCGAGCGAGATGCACACGATGAGCCCGAGAACCGACGCCCCCGCGACCAGCCGCTCGTAGAGTCCGGCGTGCCCCATGGCCGTCAGGCCGAGCCCCTCGCGCCGGGCTGCCGGAAGCTCCCATGCCGCGAGCGAGGCCGAGAAGCGTGCGACCACCGGCGCGGCGAGGAACGGCCAGAGGTCGCCGTGTGAGACCAGCAGGGTCGCCGAGGCGACCTGCACCAGCGCGACGAGCACGATCGCGGCGATGCCGAACGCGCCGACGTGGCTGTCGCGCATGATCTCGAGCCGGCGCTGGGGGGTGCTCCCACCCCAGATGCCGTCGGCGGAGTCGGCCAGCCCGTCCCAGTGCAGGAACCGTGTGAGCAGCGCCCACACCGTGATGACGAGCACGCCGAAGAGCAGCGAACGCGCGATGTCCGGAGCGCCCAGGTAGTGTTGGGAAAGCGAGAGCGGAAGGAAGGCGAACGCCGCGAGCAGCCAGCCGACCCAGCCGTACCATCCCACGGAGCGCGGCGCACGTCCTTCGGGCCACGTGCGCCCGCACGGGAGCAGGGTCAGGAAGCCGATCGCAGCGGCGAAGTCGGACAGCGGACGCGCGGGGACCGGCGCGAGCATGACCGCGTCTGCGGTCGGCTCGGTCGTGGAGGGCTCGATGTCCTGCGTCTCATGGTCCGTATCCGTCACGCACCGTCCTCCCGGCCGTCGATGCCGGCCTCGCCGAACGTCGCCATGCCCGACATCACCGCGCACGCCGCATCCATGAGCTCCATCGCGAGAGCCGCGCCGGTGCCTTCCCCAAGCCGCATGTCGAGCTGGAGGACGGGACGCATGCCCAGCGCCTCCAGAACGACAGTATGACCGGGTTCGGCGCTGCGATGCGACACGAACAGCCACGGTCGCGCTGCCGGCGCCATGTGGACCGCCACGAGGGCGGCAGCACCGGATATGTAGCCGTCGGACACGACCGGGATCCCGAGCGAGGCGGCTCCCAGGATGACTCCGACGATGCCCGCGATCTCGAGCCCGCCCACCTTCGCAAGAGTGTCGAGAGCATCGAGCGGATCGGGGATGTTGACCTCGATGGCGCGGCGGACGACCTCGGCCTTGTGCCGCACTCCTTCGTCGTCCAGGCCGGTACCGGGACCGACCACGTCCGCGGCATCGACGCAGGTGAGCACACTCGTGATGGCGGCTGAGGCGGTCGTGTTCCCGATGCCCATGTCGCCGGTGCCCAGGAGGTCCATCCCCTCTGCCGCCAGCTCCGCGACCTGCTCGATACCGACGCGGATCGCGTTCAGCGTCTGGTCCCGGGTCATCGCCGGGCCGATCGTCATGTCGGCGGTCCCGTTCGCGACGCGCGCGTCCACGACGCCGTTCTCGTACGAGACCGGGTGGGCCACGCCCACGTCCACGATCACGACGCGCGCGTCCGCGTGGGTAGCCAGCTGGTTGATCGCCGCGCCGCCTGAGGCGATGTTCGCGACCATCTGAGCGGTCACCTCGCTGGGATACGGCGAGATCCCCTGTGCGGTGACGCCGTGGTCGCCCGCCATGAGCACGATCGCCTTGCGCGGAACCGACGGCTTCTCCGAGCGCTGCAGCACCGCGAGCCGCTGGGCCACCTCCTCCAACAGCCCCAGGGACCTGGGCGGCTTGGTGAGAGAGTCCAGCCGCGCCCACGCGCGCGCGTCCCATGAGGCGTCGGGCGTGGGGATGGTGGCGATCACCGTCTCGAGCAGGGTGTCCGGCTTCATCTGTCTCCTTTGTACGTTCATCGCGGCCACACCGGCTGCGTCGGCAGGGCACGCAGGTCGAGGAACCTGCCGTCTATCACAAGGTATGCGGCGTCTGCGCCGTCGATGAGGCGCCGGTTGGCGCGACCCAGCTCGTCGCGGAACAAGCGCGATCCCGGCCAGACTGGAACGATCCCCCAGCCCGTCTCGTTGGACACGATAACCGAATCGCCCTCCCGGGCCAGCAACTTCGTGACGAGCGCGTCCACGCCGGCCGAGACGGCGGCCTCCGACCCCTCGCTGGCCACCTCCGCGTCACCGACCTCGGCATGACAGATGTTGGCCACGAGCGTTCCCAGGCAGTCCAGCAGGAGCACCGCGTCGTCAGGCACCGCGGCGAGCCACCCGACGCCGGGGCCGGCGTGGATCGTTGTCCAGTCGGCGGGCCGACCTGCTCTGTGCGCCTCGATCCGACGCTCCATCTCCCCGTCGCCGGCCCAGCCGGCCACGGCGACCACGACGGGCCCACCAGGCCTCGCGGCCAGCGTCTCCGCGGCGGCTGACTTGCCGCTCCGGACAGGACCGGTCAACAGGACAAGGCTCATGCGCCGACCACCTCCTGTATCGCGCGCAACGCATCTCGCGGCGCATCGCACGCGCGCGCGCCCAAGCGCGCAAGCTCGTTCCAGACTCCAGCGGCATCGCCGCGGGAGAAGTCCAGGTCGGCTGTCAGCGCCCCGACGAGCACGGTCTTGCTCGAGGCCCCGGCGTCGAGCACCGCCCGCAGGTTGTCGAGGTTGTGCGCCCCGAACGGGCTGGCGACGACGACCACGGCGTCCGCGTGCCGCGCCGAACCCTCGACCGCCAAGCGATCGGCCGACGTCAGCTCGCCGAACGGGCGCATCTCCGGGAACGAGGCCCCGAGCGTACGCGCCACGGCGCCATCCGTGTCCTCCACCGACAGCGCTCCCGCCGAGAGGCGGTATCCGTCCAGAGCCAGCAGCCTCATCAACGCGGCGCCCGTTCCCGATCCCGAGATCACCAGCACGCGCGGGCCTGTCGCCTCCAGCGAGCCCTCGCCGGCCCGGACCACCGGCAGCACCTGCACCGATCCAGTCACCGGGTCGGTGCCGATCACCGCGGCCACGCCGAACACCCGGCGCAGCGTCTCCTGCGTCAGCACATCGCGAGGCGCACCCGATTCCTGCAGCCCGCCGTCAGCGACCACCGCCAATCGATCCGAGTACCGCGCGGCGATGTCCAGGTCGTGGAAGACGCCCAGCACCGCCAGGCCCTGGTCGGCCAGCGACCTGACGACGTCGAGCACCTGGAGCCTGTGGTTGAGGTCGAGGTGGCTCGTCGGTTCGTCCAACAGCAGCACGCTCGGCTCCTGCGCCAGGGCCTGCGCGAGGGTGAGGCGCTGCAGGTCGCCGCCGGACAGCTCGTCGACGCGCTGCGCCGCCAGCGACCCGGTGTCGGTGAGCGCCATCGCACGCTGCACCGCCGCACGGTCGGCAGCGGTCAGGTCCCCGAAGCGCGAGACGTGGGCGTGGCGGCCCATCTCCACGAACTGAAGGGCAGAGAAGGCGAACGTGGAAGGGGTCGCCTGCGGAAGAACGGCGACCAGGCGCGCCAGGTCGCGGCGCGAGTACGAGCCGACCGGCCGCCCGGCGACGGTCACGGCGCCGGACAGCAGCTTCGCTCCCCCGCCGACCGCCCGCAGCATCGTCGTCTTGCCGGCACCGTTGGGACCGATCAGCCCGACGATCTCGCCGGGCTCGATCGTCAGCGTAGCGTTCGAGACGACCGGCGCGTCGTAGCCGACGGTCGCGTCGTCGTATCGCAGGGTGGCGCTCACAGGGCCGCCCCCCGCCGCGACCGGACCAGCAGCCACACGAAGACCGGGCCGCCCGCGAGCGCGGTCACGATGCCGACCGGCAACTCCACCGGGGCCAGCACGACGCGGGCGATGAGGTCGGCGAGCACCATCACTATCGCGCCGGACAGAACCGAGGCCGGCAGCAACAGCCGATGGTCGGGACCGAGGACGAGCCGCGCCGCGTGCGGGGTCATGAGCCCGACGAAGCCGATGAGCCCGCTCACGGAAACGGCAGCACTGACCACCAGCGATGCCGCCGCCAGGATGATCCGCTTCACACGCTCCACGTTCACTCCCAGCTCCCCGGCGCGCTCGTCGCCGAGAAGCATGATGTTCAGCTCCCGGGCGAAGAACAGCGGCACCGCGAGGCCTGCGACGAGCATCGCCCCGACGACGCCGACCTGGGCCCACGTCGCCCCCTGCAGCCCGCCCATCATCCAGAAGACGATGCGTGACATCTGCTCGCGGCGCAAGACGAGCACGAACGACGTGAGCGCCGCCAGGGTGTACGAGACGGCGACGCCCGCGAGCAGCAGCGACAGCGTGTCCATCACGCCCCGCCGGGTCGCGAGCGCGGCCACAAGCAGGATCGTCAGCAGCGCCCCGACGAACGCGGCCAGGGGCGGCGCGACCAGCGCGAGCGTGCCGGTACCGGTGATCGCGAAGGCCAGCGCAGCGCCGAGGCCGGCGCCCGACGACACCCCGAGGATGTACGGGTCCGCCAGAGCGTTGCGGAACAGCGCCTGGTAGAGGGTCCCGGCCGCGGCGAGGCACGCGCCCACCAGAGCGGCCAGGACCACTCGCGGCAGCCGAAGGTCGACGATCAGTGACTGCATCGGCGTCAGCGGCGCTCCGCGCAGTACCGCTGCAACTGCGTCCACGATGTCGCGGGCCGCCACCGGGACGGCGCCGAACGCCGCGCCCGCGACGCACACGAGCACGAGCACGCCCGCGAGCGCGAGCAGTACGACGACCGCGCGCCTGATGCCTGTACGGCCCACGTCGAGTCCTGCCCTAGGGGAAGACGTCGGGATGCAGGATCTTCGCCATCTCGCGCACGCCTTCGACGATGCGCGGTCCCGGCCTCGAGACGAGGTTGTCGTCGAGCGAGAAGACGTCCCCGTTCGCGATCGCAGACAACGCCGAGTACCCGGGACGGGTCCCGACGGTCGCGGTGTCCCCTATCGAGCTGAGCGTGCCGAGGTAGAAGGACGGCTGGTCCTTCACCAGCTGCTCCACCGAGTAGCCGACGTAGCCCTTCTGCGTGACGACGTTGGCGCCGCCGGCCTGGCGCAGCACGTCGTCGAGCAACGTTCCCGGACCGGCGGTGTACAGCGGGTTCCATCCGATCTCGATGAACGCGCTCACGGTCGGCTCCGCGGACACGGCCGCGCGGATGTAGGTCAGGTCGGAACGCATCTTGGCGACCACCTGAGCCCCTCTGGCCGGGACGCCGAGCGCCCTGGAGACGATGTCGATGCCGTTGTAGACCCCGTCCAGGTCCTTCGGGTCGATCACCAGCACCTTCGCCCCGAGTCCCTGCAGCTTGCCGAGCACGTCGGCCTGCACTCCGCCTGTCACGAGGATCAGGTCGGGCCGGGCCGCAGCGATCGCCTCCAGGTTCGGCGTGGTGAAGTCGCCTACCTTGGCGACGTTGGCGACCTCGGCGGGATAGTCGTCGAACGTGGTGACTCCCACCATCCTGTCGAACAGCCCGAGGGAGTAGACGATCTCGGTGTTCGCCGGGGCCAGCGACACGACGCGCGTGGCCGGCACCGTGAATATGACCTCACGATACGAGTCATCCGTGACGGTCAGCGGGAAGATGCTGAGGTCGGTGACCGGCGGGGTCGTCGTGGACTCCGTGGACGGCGCCGGAGCGCTCGTCGTTGCTGTCGTGCACCCTGAGAACATCGCCAGCGACAGCGCAAGCGCCGTCAGCGCCACTCCTACCCAAGCGAACCGTCTCGTTCGTGCGTTCCGTACCTGATGCATGTTGCCGTCCCTTCCGTCGTCCGGGCTGTCCTCGGCCCACTGGCCCGCTCCGCTCGCTACTGCGAGGCGGTCTCTCCCGGAAACGGAGACGGCCCCCGCGTCTGCGGGGGCCGTCTCGGAGAAGGATTCCATGTTGTCCGGCTGGCGAGGCGTCCCGACCTGCGCGGGAGACCTGCCGGGCGACGCGGGCCCCTTTCCTCGAAGGCCTCATCGTGCGGTCGCTCCCGGCGGGCAGGTCTCCTGGCTAATGGCCTCGTGAAGCGGCCCATCACAGTTGCGGGACAGCGCCGGACTCTCACCGGCTTCCCTATTCTCCCGCGCGACCACAGCGCGTGTGCGCGGCGGCGTTGCGGGCACCCGTCGGGGGTGCGTTGTGCGGTTGTGAACGTGTGGAAGTGTAGCAGAGCATCCGCGGGCAGATATGCGAGCGTCCGTGGGGGCGGCCATGGAATATATGCCGGTCGGTTGTCCCTGCGCGCCCCTAGGGCGTCTGCCGCACTTCGACGCCCTTCGGGCCGACGGTGACCGTGTAGACCTTCGCTTTGGCGGACTTGCTGCCGCTCTTGCCCGGGACGCGGAACGTGAACGTGGTCGAGCCGTCCTTCGTGGTGACCTCCGGCGGCCGTCGCGGCACGCGTGCTCTTCACCAGGCGAAAGCCGGGACCGCACGCCCAGCGGCGCAGCAGCAGGAACAGCGGGAACGACACCGCCGCCACGACCGCAGCGGGCCAGACCCAGGGCTGCAACGTGGACGCCGCGAACGAGATGTAACTCTGGAGCACGGTCCCTCCCTCTGATTCGATATCGGAATCATGGGCAGGTGGGGACCGCTGTGTGATCGGGAATCGGCGAATGCCGCCGTCTATCTGCGCGAACGGCCCGACCGGCGGCGGCCCAGCGTCACGCTCACGCGCTCGCGGGACCTTCGAGGGCCTCGACGTCGGTGGCGATGCGCTTCGGCTGACCGCCACGCGCCGCACGCTTGACCTTCACCTTCAGCTTCACGACGTCACCGGGAGCGCTCTCGAGCGTCACGCGTGGCAGGGCGATGACCGTCTGGCCCTGCAGCGGGCCGTCGACGACCTCGAACCGGCCCTTATCCCAACACACGCCGATCGACCAGCCGTTCTCGATGGCGCGCAGCTGAGCCGGGGTGCGGCGGCCGGCGATGCGCCACGGGTCAGAACTATCGGTCGCCGTCTTGGCGCGGCGCTCCCGGAACGACTTCCACGCGTCGAGCTGTGCCGGAGTGACTTCCATTGAGGTCGCTGCTTCCATCGGATGTGTGTCGAGGTGTGGAAA
>DATCGP010000003.1:0-53420 GCA_036508875.1 Coriobacteriia bacterium
CCAGTGCGCTCGGCCCTGTCTTGACGGCCGCACCCGATGTACTCGATGTCTGGCCACATCCGGCGAGCAGAACCCCCGTCAACACGACCGCAACCAACATGAGCGATCCTGCGAGCCGATCTTGCCATTGTCTGTCCATGCGTGCCCCTCTCCATGTCTAAAGGGGCCTTCGCCCAAGAGTGTTGAGCCGAGCATACGCGCACCCGACCGGTAGTACATCCTCTGGCGGAAGTATGCGTCCGTCTATGGCCACGTCCCGTCAAGTGTATGGAGGCCCCGGCTCTGCTGAGCCGGGGCCTTCGTCAGATGCTGGTGGGCCATCGTATACGAACTTGTAACCTAGCGTCCGGCCGCGCAGGGTGCGAACCGGAGCGCCACCCCGCTGGAAGCGTTCGTTCGGCTATGCGCCCGACGCTCGCTTGTCCGCCACTGCCTTGCGCGCAATCACGAGCATTCCGGAGGGGTAGTTCAGCGCGTGAACCAGGGGAAGCGCCGCCGTGAGCCCATACCTCATCGCCAGTTCGACCCACTTGAAGCCGAATCGGCGGACCCTCACCTCGTCGAACCCCGCGCGTCGCAGCAACTGGGCGATGTTCCGGTCGTCGAAATACGAAAGGTGCGCTGGGGGATCCAAGTAGTACCAGTCGAGTCCCGTCCTCTTCGCCGTGATCGACCTCGCGTTGCCGGTCGACAGCAGGAGGTGCCCACCGGGGGCAAGCAGATCGCATATCGCTGTGACGAACGACACAGGGTCCGCGACGTGCTCGATGACCTCGATTGCGATCGCCAAGTCGAAGGTGCTCTCGCTTCGGAAGTCCTCAACGCGTCCGTTGAAGGTGGGGATGCCAGCTGCGTTGAGGCGCTCCGAGGCAAGCGCGGAGATCTCGACACACTGAAGCAGTCGAGGTGAGCCGGCCGCAAACCGCTTGATCCAGCCCCCGCCCAAGCCGGGACCAATCTCAAGAATCGCCTGCGGATCGAGTGGATCAAGGTACTTGGCAATCACCCACTCATGGACGGGTGCCAGCGGCTGAGCTATCAGATCCGTCTCCGCGGCTTGGGCGGAACCGTATCCGTACGCCAGCTTGCCCTCGAAGTAGTCCCGCTCGTAGAAGTCAGCCAGCTGCTCGTCAGCCACGCCACTGGCAGCGATGAAGCCGCATGCGGGACATCTGAGGAGGCAGTAGGAGTTCACAGTTCCGTGCTCAACAAGCCCATCCTGCCCGCAGACTGCGCATATCCGTGCCGCGATCGCCACCTGCTCGCTCCTCATCGTTCGCCCCATCCGCACCCGTGCAGAGTCCCACTGCGGTGCGTCTCGCGATGGATGAATCGTCGCACCTAGCGCGCAATCCCTATCCATGGACAGCCGATTCAACATAGCAGAAGGCCCCGACTCTGAATGAGCCGGGGCCTTCGTCATGTGCTGGTGGGCGATGTAGGATTTGAACCTACGACTTCTTCCGTGTGAAGGAAGCGCTCTCCCCCTGAGCTAATCGCCCGATTGTTCGCTCGCGCCTCGAAGGGGCCGAGAGCGCAAGCGGTATTGTTCCACATCGCCCGTCCGCGGTGAAGCCCTGCGCCGGGAGCGCTGCGGCTACTTGCCCTCCAGGTAGGACATGACACCACCGGCGATCCCGTCGGCGATCCTCTGCTGGTAGGCCACCGTGGCGATCAGACGGTCCTCCGCAGCGTTGGACAGGTAGCCGCACTCGACTATGACCGACGGCCGCTTCGAGTAGTTGAAACCGGCCATGAGGCTGCTGCCGTCGATCCCCTGCGACGACGCTGCAGTCGCGGCCACCACGGCCGCCTGAATCGCCTCAGCGGCCTTCTTGCTCGCAGCGGAAATCGGCGTGACCCACGGATTGCCGTCGGGGTACAGCGTCAGTATCCCGTGGACCGCGTCGTCGGTGCTCCCGTTGAGATGGACCCGTACCACGAGATCGGCCTTCGCATCGTTGCCTATCGCCGCGCGCTTCGAGTTCGGGATGTCCACGTTGTTCGTCGTGCGCACCATGACAACCTTGACGCCCCGTGCGACAAGGGCGTCTCGCAGCTTCAGCGAGATCGCCAGGGTCTGCTTGTACTCGGGGATCCGCGTGGCCACGCCGGTCGCGCCGCCGGCTACCTTCGGCTTGCGTTCGGTCGATCCGGGCCCGATCGGCTCCAGCGCGAGGTTGGCCTTCTGCTGGTGCCCGGCGTCGATCACGACCACGTACTGCACGACGACAGGAGCAGACTGCGCCTGGTAGGTGACCACGACTTGCGCGCCTGGGCTCACGAGAGCATTGGGCAACGGCCACTGCGAGATCACCAGACCCGGCTCGATCCCTGCAACAGCAGGGTCGGCCACTCGCGTCTGCACGGTGAGGCCTGCCGCACCGAGCAACGCCTCAGCCACCTGGATCGACTTACCGGTCAAGACGGGGACCTCGATGTCCGCCGCGCTCGCCGTACCATCCAGGGAGCCTGTCGCAGTAAGGCTCGCGCTGCCGTCTTGCGAGGAGATCGAATTGGCCGGGAGGGGTCCGGAGACCTCTCCACCGATCCTTGGTGCCGCGCGTCCCAAGCCCAGGGAGCCCGCGGCCCAAACCACAAGGCCGCCCGCAACGATCAGCAGCGCGACGATGACCAGCGCCGTGCGCATGTTGGTGCGCAAGCGACGGCGCGCGAACCGCTGCGCCCTCGACCTGGTGCCATCGGTGGCGGAGCCCGCCGACCTTCGCCTCGCTGCGCTCGTGACCATGCTCCCCGATGAGATGTTGGTGGGCCCGGCAGGATTCGAACCTGCAACCAAGGGATTATGAGTCCGAAAAGGCCCGTATCGGACAGTCTAGACGAGTCCCGTCCGGACACATATTCGGGCAGGTCAGAGGTGGTGTGTGGGGTCTGTTCGGCTCCGTGGAGTTCCGTCCCGTTTCGACACGCGCGGCGGATACATGGCGGATTTATGGCGGATGCACAGAGGGCGACGGATGCCAGATACTCCCCGTACCGCCCAGCAGTAATCACCCGGCACCGCCGGCATGCTCCACTCGGGGAGCCCGCGAGCAACCGGTTCTTAGCTGATTTCTCGTTGCTCGTCGGGCCAGTAACCTACGCTCTGCAGATACTCGGTCGACTCCACCTGCTCCGCAAACTCGAGAAGGTTGCCCATTCTGGAGAGCAGCGCCTCCCGCACCTCACTCGCGCTTGCGAAGAAGAACTCCTTGCGAGCATTGGCATGGTTGAGCCGGCGCGCGGCGAAGTGCTGGTGCAGGTCGGTCTCAAGTGTTACCGCATCTTCAGAGAAGAAGAGAGCGTGCACATCGAAGCGGAAGGGAACGGACGCACCGCCTAGTTCGTTGACTCGGTCGAGTGGCTTCAGACGGCGGGTTAGACCGATCTTCATGACGTTGGGCCCAAAGGCGCCTCGATTTGAGATGACATAGACGTAGCCAGCTCTGATATTGGCTGCCCGGAAGTCGTTCTGGGCAATCGCGCCATCGATCTCAGCGAGCTTCTGCTCCAATTCGGGGTCAGATGATCCGGCGCTGTGCAGCGACTCCAAGGCATTGAGTATGTGAGTGCGTTCCTTGGTGAGCCTGGATCGCTCCTCCTCGAGCTCGGCTGCAACCTTTGCCTCTTCACGGAGACGCGCCCGCTCCTCGATAGCTGCTTCACGCTCTTCTTGCTTCCTCATCAAGTAGTCAGCGGTGAGCTCCAGTTCTTCAAGACGCAGTTCGTGGTACGGATCGCTGATGTGCATCTGCATCATGCTGCCGAGCCGCATGATGGCGGTGCGCGACGCCTCAATCCTCCGCTTCGCAGTCACAACGTTGCCAGCGCGCAAGGAGCGCAGACTGTTGTCCACCTCTGCGTTGTAGGCCCGCAGCATCAACTTCGCCAAGTCGTTCACCATCCGCTGGCCCTTTGCCAGCGAATTGTCAAAGGTGAACGTCTTGGACGTCTCGATCGCCCCGTTGGACTTCACAAGGTCCGCGATGCGCGTGTCTAGCTCAGCCAAACGGTCTCTATACGCGGCTGCATCCTCCAGCGGGTGGTGATACCTGTAGATCCCGACTTCCTGAAGGACGAGTTCATCATCAAGCACCACGATCTCAGGCCCGGACCTCAGCGCATCCAGTTCAGCTCGCAGAGCCGCATTCTCCGCCTCCAGCTGAGCCACCCTTCCATCGGGAGCTGCGGAGGGCGGGGCAGACGTGCTGGTCGCTGCGGGGACAGATCGCGGCGTTTCCTCGGGGTTCAAGTCGTTCGGTAGCCAGAGCTGCCATCCCTCAGGCGGGTTCGGCCACGACGGATCAGGCGACCAGCCTTTGGGTGGCACCCACCCATCGGGAGGTTTCGGCCATCCAGGCGGCGGATTGAAGACGGTTCCGTCGGCGGTCATGAGTGTCGGATTCCAGAAGCGTTTGCGGGGATGAGGTCGTAGGGGCTCTTGGATACCGATGCGCCAAGGCGCCCCAGCGCCGCCGCAGGGACCACGTTGGAAAGGTCCAACTCGGCGAACGAGTCCCGCTCGACACCCGCCGCAACGAATGGAATATAGACCTCCCGGCCAGTTGCCGGATCGATGGTTTCCGTTCCGACCTCCAACGAGATCGTCTTGATGAGCCCCCGAGTATCGGCCCCGAACACCTCGTGAAGGGACCGCAGCGCCACTTGGTGGACAGCGCCGACGTATCGATCCTTGCACGCCTTCTGGGAGAGCGAGGACGCGACGATCTCGTCAGCAGATTTCGCGTACTTGTATGCGCTCGTAGTGAGCACTTTGTCAGGGCCGGGCATCAGCACTCGCAACCGGAGTTCCGCGGTTGCCCCGTCGAACGCGACATGGCGTTCGGCAGGAAAGCACGGCGGGTACGGCGACTTGGAAAAGACAATCGACACGTACTCTTCGACCGCATCAGCGGTTCCATAGCCGAGATTCGCAATGAGCTTCTCTAAGGCATCGTTGTGTTCGGCCACCTGCTCCTCCCTGGCCGCGCATTCCGCGGCGTACCGAGCACGCTCTATCTCGAGTACTTGGACACGCTTGGCCTCGGATTCGGCATACTGCCCGGCGGCGGCCTGACGCGCCGATTCGTTATGAGCCAGCCCCGACCTCCACTCCGCTACTGCCTCCTCATGAGCGGCGACGGCTGTGGCAACCGCCCTTTCATGGCCCTTCTTGCCGAACGCCGCCAAGATCCCCTTGGGCGGAGCAGGCGGGGCAAAGACAGGCTCGGGCGCGTCAACGACTGGGACCGGCATAGGGATCGGCGTCTCGAGATCGGTTCGGTCAAACGGAGGATGCGTAGCGACCGCACGCATGTCTGCCAAGTTGACAACCACGTCGGCGCTCAGGACGGCGGCCAGCAGCGAGTCAACAGCCTCGTACATCTGCAGCAGCTCGGAGTTTTGCCTCTCAGCCTCAGCCGCCATCGCGGCGCTATGTGCTTCCTGAGCCTCTTTAGCAAGACGCTTCTGTTCAGCAACATTGGCGCGAGAGAGTTGCGTTGCCGAGCGTTCCTGCGCCCTTCTTGCTTGCTCAGCCGCGCGGATGGCAGCATTGTTCGCTTGCTCCGCCTGCCGTGCTCGTCGCGCTTGCTCTCTTGCTGCAGCCTCCGCTTGGCGCTGGAGCTCAGCGAAGAAACCGCCCTTCGCCATCAGTCACTCCCCTCGTGTTTGAGCGGCTCCTAGCCGCTACCCCGAGCGGGCCCCCTGCCCGAATACGCGCAGCCTAGCACTCGCCCGCCGCCTCTTCGCTACGCCCGCAGTTCGGTCACGCTGTTTGGCTCTTGCCCTACGGGGCGATCGGCGGAGCAGGAACTGCCGGGGGCCTTGGCGCTGAACTCGGCCGCAAGGCGGCCGACAGCGAGGCTGTCTGCACAATCAGAAGACCTCCGAGCAGCACTCCCAAGGCCAGCAGAAGCTGGAAGATGCCCTCCAGCCACCCGTTGGTCTCCCAGCCGTTCACAACGGCCTGCTGAGGCGCACCCGTGGCGTTCGGGTTGTTGAGCGCGAAGTCCGCTTGCGTCTTGGTTGCGACGTTCTCCGCCTGCACGATGTATCCAACCCCGACAAGCAACAGGGCGACGGCAAGAGCTACAGCGACCCACTTCATCTGAGTCCCCCTCGCATTCAAGCGGCAGACAGCCGCCAGTTCCCCGCGGGTCCCCGCCCGCATACGCGCAGCCTAGCACTGCCCTCCGACATGGAATGGCCCCGCGTGGGAGAACCGTGGGGCCGTGACTCCATCTTCGCGCGGACGCCTATCCGGATCCCGACCGAAATCCGACCGCGCCTACTTCTGCGGCGGCAGGGTCTCCAGTGCGAGTTCAAGTTCCTTGGATATCGCGGGCTCGCCCTCTGCCAGTGTAGCGGCATTGTCTCCAAGGACTTGGCGCATCGTCCTGTCGCCCTTGTTCGAGGTGTAGACGGCGTCAGGCTTCTTCCGAGCAATCGCTATCACCGAGTCCTTCGTGGTGAGGAACACCGTGATTGTGTCCTGATCCACAGTGGTCCCCCTGAGGTCAGCCAAGGCTACCGTGGCGGCGTTGTATTCGAAGGAGGCCACAGTGAGGTGTTCCATCTTGTCCAGTTGGGGTGCGACGGCAGGTGTCGATACCGTCGTCTCTTGCTGCGTTTGAGTGTTCCCCGCCGGAGGTCCACAGGACGTGAGCGCCAGCGCGACCAGCAGTACGGCAGCGACCGTGAGCTTCTTCAACGTGATCTCTCCCTGCCCAACTTCCGGCGCGTCGCCCGTCTACTTCGCGCTCCCGTTACGGGAGATGGAATCAATCTGGAACTGCGGCACGGTCGTTCTGCCGCCAGCCTGCGTGTCGTACGAATACGAACCCAGCACCGTCACCTTGGCCGTGAACAAGTCACCCACGACGTACTTCTTGAGTTGACTGTCCGTACCGTTGAGAAACGCGGGCTGCGGATAGAACACGTACCCATACGACTTCCTGAGCTTCTTCGGACCCACGGCGGCGAGGAACATCTCGGTGCCGGTCGCGGCGTCGAACTGTGTGATCTGTCCGTAGATGTAGTACTTCTTGCCCACGTATGAATCGGGGTCCTTCGCCAGCAGTTTGAAGCCGCGAGTCGAGAGGTGCTCGTAGACCTTGGGCGTGGCCGCCTGCGCAGCGGCGAGCCTCGCGGTGAGGATCGCCTGCACTTCATCCCTCTGCTCGGAGGGCAGCGCATTGAGCGCCGTCGCCATCGCGCTCGTAGACGTGCCTTCAATCGAGTCAACGAACCCCTGCGCGTCAAATGCCAGTGCTGCGGTGGCCGGGTTGGCACCGCTCGCATCAGTGCTGGGTGCCGCGGTTGCGGCGGTCGTCGACTGCGACGTCGACGGAGCAGTGCACCCCGAGGTGACGAAGAGACACGCTGCGATAAAGGCCAACACGACCAGATTGAGCAGACCGCGCTTCATCAGGACTCCCCTGTTCCCCCGCGAGCCCCTACCCACATACGCGCAGACTACCACTCGGCACCGACATGGAGCGGCCCCGCATGGTGTAGAGGAGTGCAGGGCCGGATCCATCGCAGCGAGGTGGTCTCTTACCGATTCCCGATCGAACCCCTGCCGGGAGCCATCGAGATGAGAACCACTGCCCGTATTGCGCGCGTCCATCAGCGCACCATGCCTACCTACAGACCCGCTTGGGCCTTCATGTACTCCCTGTTGTTGCGGAAGCTCACGATCATGTTCGACCCGTCCTCGTTCTGCCATGAGTACGAGCTGTAAGAGCCGTACCTGCTCAGCTCGTCGCCTTTGAATCCGACAATGGCATTCACGCTCTTGAGCGACATGCCTCTCTTGACTTGCTTGTACTCCGACATCGTCAACTCAGCCGCATCTGCTCGGGCTCCGCCGATCTTGGCCGCTTTCGCATAGGTCTTGGCAACATTCCCATTCGGCGGAACGTCACGGAAACCGGTGAGTGGGATCCGGAGATCCTCGTCGGTCGAGTCATCAAGCGAATCGCCGGCCGCGACCGTCAGCGTAAGGTTCTTCGCCTTCGGGTTGACCTTGAAGGCAACCCAACCTCCCGTCGACTCTCCATCTTCCATCGCGTAGGACAGCGTATCGAGGGCTTGAAGATGGGCCTTCTCGAGCGCCCCGTCACTCATCTCGTGGCTCTCTCCGAACTCGTCCTCGACGGCCATGTCGCCCTCGATATATGTCACATAGTCGCCGGTGCTCAACACGTAGATCTTTAGCGCGATGTAAGTGGAGTTGCCCTGCTTGATGAACTTGCCTCCAGCGACGGCGATGTCGTAGGAGTTGCAGCTGATGATCTCCCCAACAGCGGGCGACGAGGATGCAGCGACGGTAGACGCCTCGTTCCGAGTGCATGTGTACGTCTGTCCGCTGACCGCGCTGTACACGAGGACGGTTTGCGCCCCATCGAAGTCCGTCATCAGCACTTCGGCGAGTCCGCGCGCGTAGTCCTCATCAACGTTTGCCGTCGTTGGGTTCACGCTCACGGTATCCCCGACCACGCTGACTGCCGCATCCGAACCGTACCCAGCCTTTGCGAGGGATGCGGTCACTTGACCGGGTGTCGCGCAGCCCGTCGTCTTCGTTTGTGCCGTCTGGGAAGGAACACTCGGCGTCTGGGAAGGGGTGCTCGAGCGCGACTCCCCACACCCGAACAGAACCATGGATGCGACAAGACCGATAATTAGAAATCCCGCCAGACCCGAAGATCCCGGCCGCGGTGCGGGTCCAGTGACCTTGCAGCAGACCGCGCGCCTCTTCACGTGGTAACCCCCTCAGACCCACAGCGGGCGTCCCCAGCTCGCATAGCCGCAGCCTATCACTTGGCGCTCACGCTGCGCGCAGATTCAGCGCGCGACATTGATCTGCTGCTCGGCGACGTTCACCTGCAGCACGGGACGTCTCAACTTGCGAACCGTCGCGAGGGTTCGCGAGGCTTTGAGGAAGTCCGACTGCACTCGGGAGACGTGACGGTCCCAGAAGTCAGCGGCCTCGGTGCTCATGCTGTCCTTCCACTTCCGGGCGCGCAGTGTTTCGGCAGAGTTGACGGCCAGCCAGCCGAGTGCGACGCGATGCGCGAGCATCGCCTCGAGTGGTGTGTCGCCCGCCTCCGTGAGTGACCCGATCGTCTCGGCAAGCCACATCCGCGTGGTCTCGTCCACCAAGACGTTCCCGCCCGACGCCAGGCGGACGAGTGCGTTCTCGGCTGCTGCTACCACGTTCCCGTAGTCATCAACGAGCAGAGCACCAAGCGTGGGGTATTCGCGGTTGAACTGACGCAGAGCCTCGCGTGAGCCGGGACGGCTGCCGTTGGCGCCGTCACGAACCGCCTCTAGACGCTCCAGAAGTTCGTTGCGCTTCGCCAGAGCCGTACTCTCATCGTCGTCAGCCACGCTTCCGCCTCCATTGTCGTTTGACCCGGTGGAAGCCTTCGCTGTGCAAGGTCACTTCAATCGCTTGGTGCGTGATGGTTTCCAGTTCGGACAGGGTCGCGACGATCTCTCGCGCTCGTGCGTCCTCGGCCCTGCGTGCAATCCGCGCCTCTTCGCGTTCGGTGCGCTCCTCGGCGTCGAGTGCTGCCGCGAGGTCCCCGATCTCACCGGTGCCGATGTACTCGCGCACCACACGCCCGCCGACGCGTCTTGAGCGCGTGTAGTACCGGCCGCGGCCGTTGCGTGTCTCCCATGCCATTGTGTTACGCCCTCTCGCTCGCCCCGCACGTCCGGTCAATGTGCGTTGGGCGGAGTTGACCTACACCGTGCACCAGCACGGCGCACCACCATCACGCCCGGTCCCTCCACACGTCTCACACTCGGGATCGGCGGGCTTGCGTGCTACGGCTCGACTCGGTACGGCACCTACACTCCTCGCCGCTCTCGGCTCCTCTATCTCTCTGGACCCCTTAGGCGTGGGGCTAAGGGCTACCTTCGGCCTACCCGCGCCGGCGAGTTTGCCGCCCTTGCGCCCGCCCTCGGACATGGCGCTCCAAGCAGCTTCGATCTCGGCCTTGGAGTTGTTGTGATCGGTGAAGTCGTGAACCTGGATACCTCCGTCAACGGCGTCGAAGAGATGCACGTCGATGAGCTCCGCAACGAGTCGTTCGCGGTCGGTCTTGGAGCAGTCGATCACGGCGGCAAGCTGCCCGGCTGGAACGTGTCCGTCATTACGGAAGGCCTGGCACAGCGCGAGGGTGGCGCAATAGAACCCGAACGCAGCGAGCCGGTCGGCGGCGGGGATGTCCAGCACCTTCTGATGCCACGGCAGGGAGATGTAGACGGCGGCGTATGCCTCCTTGTTGGCCTTCGGGCTCACGTCAGCACCTCCCCGGCTCGCCCGGCACGATCCGGGACACCTGGACACAGCCGATGCACTCGTCACAGCACGTCTCGCACGGACCTGTGAGTCGGGTTGTCGGGGCCGGAATCGCGGTGCCAACGGACGCGAAGTCCCTTGGTTGCGCTACGTTCCCGCAGGTCAGAGCGCCCATTTCGACGCTCTCTCGACAGCAATCCGCCATATAGCCGCCGCGCGTTCCGAAAACGCTACTCATCGGGCTCATCCGCCGCGATGTCGTAGGCGATCCCGAGACGGGTCAGCAACGCCGGCACGATGACGCGGCGGGCCCCAGCGGTGCCGGTTGTGGGCCACTCAGAAGCCGCACGGAACGCCGCGCCGCGTCCAAGCGACAGGAGGTCACCGATCACGGTCACGGGCTCCAGCGGGCGCAGACGGCGGCCCAGGACGATGATCGTCGGCGCGTTCATCCCTCTACCTCCTCGAGCAGGTGCCCCGCTTCGATTCCGAGAACGCGCTCCAGGCGTTCCTGCTGCCCGACGTAGGGACGCAGGCGCCCCGACGATATGAGCATCACCGTCGTTGCGTTCATGCCGGCCTCACGGGCCAGCCGTGCCTTTGTCATGCCGAGCCGCCGGCGCTCGGCTTCCATGCGGGTGACTGTCATTGCTATGTGCTCCTCTCAAAGAGCGGTATTGACTTCACAGTCCGCACCGCCCATGATGCTACTAGCCGGATATGACTCCCGCAACCGGTTACGAGAACAGAAAGCGAAGAGAAGCGATGACAGCAGCAAGGCCCGGCGTGTCTCCTGCAGATCTGGTGAACTTCACTTGGCGGCGGCTCCCCTCTCCAACGTGGCAGACAGTCCACAAAGAGGCCACCGAGGAGCTCAATGAGGATGGCGAGGTCATCTGTTCAACGGATGCGAGCGACGGCCGAATCATGGTCGGAGCGGAGGGCGAAGCATACGAGCCACTCAAGGAGGCGCCGGCGCTCTTTCGTACCTACGCGGCGCTAGAGGACACCGAAGATGCGTACTTGGACTTCGCGCGACGGTACGGGCGTCTCTGGGCTCCAACCACGTTCTTCGAGGGCCTGTTGTTCACAGACGCGAGCGGGGGTTTGGGCCAATGGCGTTACAGCAGGCGCGCCTTGGCGGACGCTGTGCGGCTTTGGGACGAACTGCGGCATGGGAGCACAGCGGAACTGTTTCACCGCGCATATGAGATGCGCCCCTTGGGTGATGCGCTGGGCGTGTACAGCAAGTTCGATGAACGTCCCCGGACCGCCTTTGTGGACAAGGACGGCACGTATTGGGGCGAGAGCGAGCCCGTGATCGTCGTTCCCGACAGGACCGGTGAGCGCGGCATTATCCAGTCTCTGCTCCGACGCCAGCTCACACAGACGCTGACCGCGTTGCACGTCTCGCTCACCCTCGCTCCGACCGAGAAGGCCTACGGAGCGGGCCTACGGCTCACTTACGTTGTTTACACGCTGGAGGCCGCGATGTGGCTGCAGCTCGCGCTAGCGATAGACGGGAACCGCGAGTACGCGACCTGTCCCGTCTGCGGCAAGTGGTGGGACAGGACCGATGCGCGCGCTCACAAGGAAGTGTGCAGCGACAAGTGCCGCGCGAAGAGGTCCTACCAGGAACGGCAGAAGGCCAAGAGGCAGCTTGAGGGGAAGGGGAAATCGTGAGCATCCGCAAGGTCGCAACACAGCATTACGTCGTGACTGTGGAGCTCGGTAGGGATCCGATCACCGGCACACGCCGGCGCGAGGAGCATACAGTCCACGGCCCGCTCGACAAGGCCAAGGCGCTCGACAGGAAACTGCAGACGGCGGTCGATAACGGAGAGTACGTTGTGCGCTCTTCCGCGACCGTGGGCGATGTCTGCCGCGCGTGGCTCGACACGAAGGCGATGGAGATCACCACGGCGGGCCGCTCGCCCAGGACCGTGGAGCGGTACGGGTCGCTGCTCAAGAGCGCGATCGACACATTCGGCGCGCTCCCCGTCCAGCAGCTCACGCGCGAGCACATCCAGCGGTTCTACCTCGAGAGCGGGAAGAGGGTCAGCGCGACGACGGTCCACCATCGCCACGTCGCGCTCCAACAGGCGCTCGAGTATGCCGTCGAGACGCACATGATCCCAAGGAATCCCGCGCACAAGGCCAAGGCGCCGAAGCCGAACGACCACGAGCCGCGACGGCTCACAGACGAGGAAGTCACGAACCTGGTCGCGGCCGTCAGCGGCACGAGTCTGGACGTTCCGGTGCGTCTCGCGCTGGCGACCGGGATGCGTCTTGGCGAGATCCTCGCGCTGCATTGGAGCGACGTGTCGCTCGACGAGGGTCATGTCGCGGTTAACTGGACGGTACTCGAGCTCGCCGCCAAGGGTTCCGAAGTCACGATCAAGAAGCCGAAGAGCAAGGCCGGGAAGCGGACCATCGGCATAGGGCGTGGCACCGTCGCCTTCCTGCGCGAACATAGGCGCACGCAGACGGCTCACCGGCTCGAGGTAGGTCCGGGGTGGGCGGACAACGACCTCGTTGTCTGTAACGACTGTGGCGAGCTGGTACGACCCTCTACCGTCTCACGTCACTTCGGCCATCTTGTGAACCCGCCGACGCCCAAGGCCACCAAGAGGAACCCGAACCCGGCACCGAGAACGGGACCCCTCGCCATTCCGTGCCGCTTCCACGATCTGCGCGACACGTTCGCTACCGAGTCGATACGCGCGGGACATCCGATCAAGGACGTGTCCGCCCTACTCGGTCATGCAAAGGCGAGTTTCACGATGGACGTGTATGTCGCGCGCTCAGTCGAAGAGGATCGCGGGATCGCTGACGCCGCCGACGAACGGCTCTACGGGCGCGCAGAATCGCTATGATTCTGATTCATGGCGGATATATGGCGGATTTCGGGTCCGGACACGGAAACGGGAACGCCCCAGAAAGGACGTTCCCGCAGGTAAGGTATGGTGGGCCCGGCAGGATTCGAACCTGCAACCAAGGGATTATGAGTCCCCTGCTCCACCATTGAGCTACGGGCCCCGCTCTCGGCCCCGAGCCGTGCGCTCAGACGCCGACCAGCAAGCACCGCGATAGTCTACAACAGGCCCGCGAAGTTGAGGGCGACGTGTTGCGCCGCCCCGCGGCTGTCCCTATAATCGCAATCCGTGCGCCCGGCACGTCCGGGTACACGAGATTCCTCGGTAGCTCAATGGTAGAGCGTTCGGCTGTTAACCGAAATGTTGTAGGTTCGAGTCCTACCCGAGGAGCCACGCAACACACGAAGGGCCCCGCATCCGCTGCGGGGCCCTTCTGTGTTCTCTCTGCGTCCCGGCCTGGCGTCGGGCTATTCCAGGTAGTCCTTCAGCCGGCTCGAGCGGCTCGGGTGGCGCAGCTTGTTCAGCGTCTTGCTCTCGATCTGCCGGATACGCTCGCGCGTGACGCCGAACTCGCGTCCCACTTCCTCGAGCGTGCGAGGGTGCCCGTCGAGCAGCCCGTAGCGCAGCTCTATGACCCGCCGCTCCCGGTCCGGGAGCGTGCGCAGGATCGCCCGTAGCTGCTGCTGCATCATCGATTCATCGGCGGCGTCCTGAGGTGCGATCGCTTCCTTGTCCTCGATGAAGTCACCGAGGCGGCCGTCGCCGTCCTCCCCGATGGGGCTGTCGAGGCTCGCGGGAGACTGCGCGAGAGTCAGTATCTCGCGCACACGGTCCGCGGTCATCTCTGCCTTCTCGCCGATCTCCTCGTCCGTCGGCTCGCGACCGAGTTCCTGGACCAGGCTGCGCTGCACCTTCGTCACGTGGTTCATCGTCTCGACCATGTGCACCGGGATGCGGATCGTCCGGCCCTGGTCCGCGATGGCGCGCGACACCGCCTGCCGGATCCACCAGGTCGCATAGGTGGAGAACTTGAAGCCCTTGCGGTAGTCGAACTTCTCTACAGCGCGGATGACCCCGAGGCTCCCCTCCTGGATCAGGTCGAGCAGCGACAGGCCGTGGTTCGCATAGCGCCGCGCGATCGAGACCACGAGCCGCAGGTTCGCGGACACCATGTGCTTCTTCGCGGCGATGCCGGCCGCCTCGATGCGGTGCAGGCGGCGCAGCTCCGCCGTCGGCAGCGTGACGCCGTCGGCCTTGGCGCGATCGAGCGTCTCTCCCGCCGCGACGCCGGCTTCGACCTTCTTCGCGAGCTCGACCTCCTCGCGTGCGGTCAGCAGCGGGACCCGGCCGATCTCCTTCAGGTACTGCCGGACCGGGTCCGAGGTCAGCGGGCTCGCGGCTATCGCCGCTGCCGCCTTGGCTGCTTTGGCCTTGCGCGATCTGGTAGTTACGTCGGTCACGTATTCCTCCATGTCGGGGCGTGATGGCGGGGGTATCCGGTAGGGCGACGATCTGTTCCGGCTCGACGGCGAGACCCTCGCCGCTGCGAGGGTCTCGACTGGTGATCTGTCCTTCAGCGTGTGGGTACCCGAGTGCTACTCCAAGTAGTCCTTCAAACGGCTCGAGCGACTCGGATGACGCAACTTGCACAACGTCTTGCTCTCGATCTGACGAATCCGCTCACGGGTGACGCCGAACTCGCGTCCGACCTCTTCGAGCGTCCGAGGGTGCCCGTCCATGAGCCCGAACCTCAACTCGATCACCTTACGCTCACGCTCAGACAGTGAGTCGAGCACGCGGCGCAGGTGCTCCGCCAGCATCGTCTCGTTCGCGGCATCCGGAGGCGCGATCGCTTCCGAGTCCTCGATGAAGTCACCCAGCTGGCTGTCCTCTTCCTCGCCGATCGGAGTCTCGAGTGAGACCGGCTCCTGCGAGATCTTGAGGATCTCGCGAACGCGTTCCGCCGTCATCTCCATCTGGGCGCCGATCTCGTCTGGAGACGGCTCGCGGCCCAGTTCCTGGAGCAGGTTGCGCTGCACGCGGATGAGCTTGTTGATCGTCTCCACCATGTGCACCGGGATGCGGATAGTACGCGCCTGGTCGGCGATCGCGCGCGTGATCGCCTGGCGGATCCACCACGTGGCGTAGGTCGAGAACTTGTAGCCCTTGGTGTAGTCGAACTTCTCTACAGCACGTATCAGGCCGAGGTTGCCTTCCTGGATCAGATCGAGGAAGAGCATGCCGCGTCCCACATATCGTTTCGCGATGGAGACGACGAGGCGGAGGTTCGCTTCCACGAGGCCGCGCTTCGCCGCCAGTCCGTCGGCCTCGGTGCGGGTGAGGTTGCGGACGGTCGCGCGATCGAGCTTGATCTTCTTCTCCTCGGCGTCCTCGAGCTGGGCCGCGCACTCCAGGCCTGCCTCGATACGCTTCGCCAGGGAGACCTCCTGCGCAGCTGTGAGCAGCGGGACCTTGCCGATCTCCTTCAGGTACATCCGGACCGGGTCCGACGTCAGCGGCGCGAGGGTCGAGTGGTCGGCACGGCGACGGGTCTTCTTCTTGGCCCGGGTCTTCGGAACCGGGGCGGCCAGCACCTCTGCCACGTCCGCAGGGACCTCGTCGTGATGCGGCGACTCGCCCGAGAGGGCCGCCGAGACCTCGTCCGCCTCGATGATCATGTCCGCGTCGTCGGGGCTCACGTCGGCGGAGACGTCGGCGATCTCTATGCCGCTTCGTATGAACTGCGCGTACACGTTGTCGACCTGGCTCTCGGTCAGGTCGATGTCACCCAGGGCGCCGTCGATCTCGTCCTGAGTCAGGTTGCCCTTCGCCCTGCCGATCTTGATGAGCGTGATGACCTCGGGAAGGACCAGCTCGGGAGCGACCTTCGACGACGCCGGGGCCTTGGGCTCCTTGGCGGGCTTCTTCTCGACGGAGACCTTGTCCACCTTCACCGCAGCGGCCTTCGGCGCAGGCTTCTCGGCTTTGGCGCTCTTCGCGGGAGTCCGTTCCTCGGCGGGCTTGCTGCTCAACATCTCTCCCTTGTCACTCCGCAACGCTCATCGGCCGGTCTGCCTCGACGCCCTCAGCTGGGCGAGCCTCCGCTGCACATCCGCGGCCTTTCGGAATAGTTCGTCGTCGCCTGCCCTATCCCCTGCACTTTGCTTCGAACGCATCTCGATCTGAAGCCGGGACAGCTCACGCTTCAGAGCGAACTCCATGAGGCGGTCGAGCACCTCCGAGAAACGCGCCTCGGCCGCGGCGGGCTCCAGTGCGTCCACGAGGTACGCCGACAGCCTCTGAGCGGCGTCACCATCCCGGCGCGCGACGGCTTCGAACAACGCGGCTCCGGAGGCATCTCCGGCGTCCACGATCTCGCGCACGAGCATCTCCATCCCCGGGTCGGAGAAGGAGCCGTCGATATCAAGCAAATCGCGTACCTGCGCGCGCAGGTGCGGAGCGACCGCAAGCACGCGCGCCAGCTCGACTTCCGCCCCCGCTTGGCCGGGATCGGAGCTGCGAACGACGACGGCGCGCGGCGGAGCCGCATCCTCCCCTGCCTCCCGGGCGCTGCGACCATCGAACGCGGGCCTTGCGGCGCGCGCCGCTGCGTCGACGGTGGCGTAGTCGGTACGCAGACGGTCTGCGACATGAGCCGCATAGTCCTGCGCGAGCAAAGACCCGCGCACGCTCGCGAGCACGCCCGCAGCGTCCGCGAGCGCGCGGGACCGGCCCTCCGGCGTAGCGAGGTCGTGAGCGTCGATCCTGCGGTCGATCACGAAGCGCAGCAGCGGCTGGGCTCCGGCAACGACCGCCTTCATATCCTCGGCGCCGTGAGCAGCGACGTAGTCCGCCGGGTCCATGCCGTCGGGGATCACAGACACGAGCAGATCCAGCCGCGCGCTGCCGGCCTCCGGAGTGGAGGTGGAGTCCAGGAACTCCGCGGCGCGGTCGGCGGCGCGCATGCCGGCCTCGTCGCCGTCGAACAGGTAGACGATCCGCTTGGCGAACCTTCCCAGCAGCTTGATGTGGCGCGCTGTGAGCGCGGTGCCGAGAGTGGCGACGGCGTTGGTGAACCCGGCCTCATGCATGGCGATGACGTCGGTGTAGCCTTCGACGACCAGCGCGGTGCCTGTGGACACGATGGCGCTCTTCGCGCGGTCGATCCCATACATGTTCGCCGACTTGTGGAAGATGGGCGTGTCGGACGAGTTCAGATACTTGGGTTGCCCCTCGCCGATCACCCGGCCACCGAACGCGATGACGCGTCCCTGCAGGTCGGCGATCGGGAACATCAGGCGGTTGAAGAACCGGTCCTTCATGTCGCCCCGGTCATCCGCGAGCGCCAGGTTCGCCTCGATGAGCTCGTCCCGCGCGAAACCTTCGGCCGCCAACGCCTTCGCCAACGCTCCGCGCGCACCCGAGGCGTAGCCGAGCCGCCACCGCTTCGCGACCTCGCTCCCGAACCCGCGGCCGGCAAGGTAGGCACGGGCCGCCTGCGCGCCCGCATCCTTGCCGGAACTGAGTGTCTTGTGGAAGACCTCGGCCGCAGCCTCGCTGGCCGCCACGAGCCGCTCCTTGCGTCCCTGGGGCATCGCAGGACCCGACTCTTCCACTATCTCCACGCCGGCGCGCTCCGCGAGCATCCGCACGACGTCGGGGAAGTCCATGTTCTGGGTCTTCATGACGAAACCGAACGCGTCGCCGCCGAGCGCGCAGCCGAAGCAGTGCCACAGCTGCGTGGCGGGATCCACCTTGAAGGACGCGGTCTTCTCCCCGTGGAACGGGCACAGCCCCCAGAACAAGCGGCCCTTCTGGCGGAGAGGGGTCGTCTCGTTGATGAGGGCGACGAGGTCGGTGGCGTCGCGCACACGCGCGACGTCCTCCTCGGATATCCGGCCCATTCGACACCCCCTCGCCTGCGTCGTTCCAAGCGGCGACGCTCCCGGGAGCTGTGATGCCCCCGGGAGCGTGCGCACGCTACGGATCCATCATGCCCGCGCCAGTGCGCGGGAAACGCGGGCTACAGACGCGTGAAGAGCGGAGCGAACACGACGGCGATGACAGACATGACCTTGATGAGGATGTTCATCGAAGGCCCGGCCGTGTCCTTGAACGGATCGCCGACGGTGTCGCCGACGACAGCCGCATGGTGCGCGTCGGAACCCTTGCCACCCATCGCGCCGCCCTCGATGTACTTCTTCGCGTTGTCCCAGGCGCCACCTGAGTTGGCCATGAAGATGGCCAGCAGGAACCCGACGATCAGGGAGCCGGCAAGGAAGCCGCCCAGCATGCTCTTGGAATACAGGCCGACGATGATCGGGAGCGCGCAGGACAGCGACGCGGGCAGGATCATCTCGTGAAGCGCGGCGGTCGTGGCGATGTCGACGCACTTGCTGTACTCGCCCTCGACGCCCTCGACGCCCTCGCGCAGTCCGACGATCTCGCGGAACTGACGACGCACTTCCTCGATCATCGCCTGAGCGGCGCGGCCGACGGCGTTGATAGCCAGCGACGAGAACAGGAACGGGAACATGCCACCGATGAACAGGCCGATGATGACGTTGCTCTGGAGGATGTCGATGCTGGTGAGACCGACCTTGTTCGCGTAGAGCTGGAAGTACGCGAGCGCCGTCACAGCAGCCGAGGCGATGGCGAAGCCCTTGGCGATCGCGGCGGTGGTGTTGCCGACCGAGTCCAGGGAGTCCGTGATGGCACGGACCTCGGGGCCCTGATGGCTCATCTCAGAGATGCCGCCCGCGTTGTCCGCGATCGGACCGTACGCGTCGACGGCGACCACGATGCCGGTGGTCGCGAGCATGCCGATCGCCGAGAGGCCTACGGCGAAGATGCCGCCGCCTGCGGGCATGGCCCACTCACCGGCTACATAGCTGACGCCCATGGCGATGACCAGGAACACGATCGACGCGGCGGTCGACTGCATGCCCGTGGCGATACCGGACAGGATGACGGTCGCGGGACCGGTCTTGGCGGCCTCGGCGATCTTCTTGACGGCGGAGTATGCATCGGAGGTGTAGATCTCCGAGGCCTGGCCGATGGCCATACCCGCGGCGAGACCGACGAAGATGGCGACGAAGAAGCCGATCGGGTTGACGACCGACTTGCCGGCGAACGCCGTGCCGGCCGGCACCAGCCACAGCACGAGCGGCAGACACGCGACGAGAGTCAGTACTGCGGCGCCGTAGGTGCCGAGCGAAAGGGCCCGACCGGGGTTGCCGCCCTCCCTGCCGCGAACGAAGAGCGTGGCGATGGCGGAGCAGATCATGCCGACCGCGGCGATCAGCAGCGGAAGCAGCGCGCCGCGGAAGCCGAGGAGCAGCGAGCCGAGAGCGAGCGGCGCCACGATCGCACCGACGTAGGACTCGTAGAGGTCGGCGCCCATACCGGCGACGTCGCCCACGTTGTCACCGACGTTGTCTGCGATGACGGCCGGGTTGCGGGGGTCGTCCTCCGGAATACCGGCTTCGACCTTGCCCACGAGGTCCGCGCCGACGTCAGCGGCCTTGGTGTAGATACCGCCGCCGACACGCGCGAAGAGCGCGATCGTGCTGGCGCCGAGGCCGAAGCCCGGGATGATGTCCGAGAAGATGACGGTGGCCGGGATGTTCATCCCGAAGATCGAGAGGACAGCGCCCGGCACGAGCTCCAGGCCCTTGACCAGGCCGCTCGCGAACAGGAACACGACGAAGCAGAGCGAGACGCCGAGCAGACCGAGACCGGCGACGGTCAGGCCCATGACGGCTCCGCCGCGGAACGCGACCTCGAGCGCCTTGGGCATGCTCTTCGTTGCGGCCTGGGTCGTGCGCGAGTTGGCTCGCGTCGCGATCGTCATTCCGATGAAGCCGGCTGAGGCGGAGAAGACCGCTCCCACGAGATACGCAAGCCCCATGACGATACCGCCGCTGGGCTGCAGGAAGACGGACATCGCGACAGCCACCGCCAGGAGGACGATCGCCACAGTGCGGTACTCACGCCCGAGGAACGCGAGCGCGCCTTCCTGGATGTGCTTCGAGATCTTCTGCATCAGAGGAGATCCCGCATCCTGCTTCAGGACCCAGAACGCGTAGTACGCGGCGGTCCCCAATCCCACGAACGAACACAGGATCGCGATCAACACATACGTCATTGGCCCACTCCCTTGTTCTGCATCCAGACCCCTGTGCTGCACACGCCCCTGCGGACGCGCGAACGCCCGCGCCGCACCATCGCGGTATTCGACAGGTTAGCCCATCCTCCTGCGACCCGCTACGCCCGATTCGGGCATGTCTACGCGGAGCGGGGCGGTGTTCGGTGAGCGGTGACGCGCTGCGCCTACAACCGCCAAGACGACGGCACGAAGAAGTCCTCGTAGGCGCCGACCGCGAAGCGGTCGGTCATGCCGGCGACGTAGTCGGTGACGCGCTGGACGAGCTCCTCGGATGACTGCGGGGCGAACTCCTGCGGCAAGAGGTCCGAATGCTCCAGGTAGTGCATGAACAACGCCTTCACGACCCCGAACGACTTCGGCTCCTCCTCCTTCGCGCGCGGAGAGAGGTACACCTTCTCGAACAGGAACTGCCGCAGCTCCATCATGGCGTCCCACACAGCGGGGCTCATGCCGATGGTGTCCGCGTCGTCCGAGGTCGCAATCGTGTCACGCACCATCGTGCGGATGCGCGCGCCGTGGCTGGCGCCGAGCACCGCCACAGGAACCGGCGGCAGGTCCGTCTCGTCAAGGACTCCGCCCCGGATCGCGTCGTCGATGTCGTGGTTCACGTAGGCGATGCGGTCCGCGAGGCGGACGATCCCGCCCTCGAGAGTGACCGGCTCTGTGTCCCCGGTGTGGTGCGCAACGCCGTCGCGGACCTCCCACGTCAGGTTCAGGCCCTTGCCTTCGTACTCGAGCTTCTCTATGACGCGCACCGACTGGATGTTGTGGTGGTAGGCATCGGGCACCCCGGGATACGAGTGCCGGATCTCGGCGTAGCACTCGGTGAGCGCATCCTCGCCGACGTGCCCGAACGGCGTGTGGCCCAGGTCGTGTCCGAGCGCGATCGCCTCGGTAAGGTCCTCGTTCAGCCGCAGGGACCGCGCCACGCTCCTCGCGATCTGCGACACCTCGAGCGTATGGGTAAGGCGGGTGCGGTAGTGGTCGCCCTCGGGCGACAGGAAGACCTGCGTCTTGTGCATGAGGCGGCGGAACGCCTTGGAGTGGATGATCCGGTCGCGGTCGCGCTGGTACTCCGTGCGGTACAGGTCGGGCTCGACGGGGCGCACGCGGCCTCGCGTCGTGTCGGAGAACGAAGCGCGGAGCGAGAGCGTCGCGTGCTCAGCGGCCTCGATGTCCATGCGAGTCAACGCGCTCATGTGTCTCCCCTTCCCGGCATCGCCACGATACCGGCCATCCACGTACGTAGCGTACGCCACAGCTCCGACACCCCGCGGTCATGCCTCCACCCAGACACCACGCGCCCGCTCGCGCCTATGCGCGAGCGGGCGCGTGGGCGCTGTGGCTAGCGGTTGTCCGAACCCGCGATCTTCTCCGCAAGGGCGGCCTGCGCGGCCGCGAGGCGCGCGAGCGGCACACGGTAGGGCGAGCACGACACGTAGGACAGCCCGATCGCGTGGAAGATCTTCACGCTGTCCGGGTCCCCTCCGTGCTCCCCGCACACGCCGAGATGGATCTTCGGGTTGGTCTCGCGTCCCAGCTCGCACGCCATCTTGACCAGCTTGGCGACGCCCGAGTCGATCGTCTCGAACGGATTGCGCGGCAGGATCTTTCGCTCCAAGTAGCGCGGAAGGAACATCGCCTCGATGTCGTCGCGGGAGAAGCCGAACGTGGTCTGGGTCAGGTCGTTCGTGCCGAAGCTGAAGAAGTCGGCGACCTTCGCGATCTCGTCGGCCGTCAGCGCGGCGCGCGGCAGCTCGATCATCGTCCCGATCGGGATCTCGAAGACGCAGCCCTGCTCGGACTGGACTTCCGCGACGATCTTCTCCGACTCTGCACGCAGCGTCTCGAGCTCGGCGACGACTGAGACCAGCGGGATCATGATCTCCGCGCGGGGGTCACGGCCGGCCTTCTTCAGCTGGCACGCGGCGAGCGTGATCGCCCGCACCTGCATCCCGTAGATCTCCGGGAACATGATGCCGAGACGGCATCCGCGAAGGCCGAGCATCGGGTTCTGCTCGTGCATCGAGTCCACGAGCGCCAGCAGCTTCTTCTTCGAGGCCAGCAGCGCAGGGTCCGCACCGGTGCACTCGAGCTTGGCCACCTCGACCGCGAGGTCGCGTGGCGAGTCGAGGAACTCATGCAGCGGCGGGTCCAGGAGCCGCACCGTGACCGGGAGCCCGTCCATCGCGGCGAATATCCCGAGGAAGTCCTCCGTCTGGACCTTGAGCAGCTGGGCGAGCGGCGCGAGCCGGCCGGCCTCGTCCTCGGCGATGATCATGTCCTGGACGATCTGCTTCCGGTCGCCGAGGAACATGTGCTCCGTGCGCGCGAGCCCGATCCCTTCCGCGCCGAACTTGCGGCCGAGTTCGGCGTCGTCCGGCGTGTCCGCGTTGGCGCGCACGCCGAGCCGGCGGTACTCGTCCGCCCAGCCGAGCACGGTGTCGAAGTCGCCGGTGACCTTCGGCTCGACCAGCTGCACCGCTCCCAGCACGACGATGCCGGTGGTGCCGTCGATCGAGATCATGTCGCCTTCATGCAGCTCGACGTCGCTCCCTGCGACGCGCGCGACCTTGCTCGCAGCGTCGATCTTGAGCTTCTCGGCGCCGCAGACGCACGGCTTGCCCATGCCGCGGGCGACGACGGCCGCGTGGCTGGTCTTGCCGCCGTGGCTGGTCAGGATACCCTGGGCGGCGACCATGCCGCGCAGGTCGTCCGGGGTCGTCTCCCACCGGACCAGGATGACCTTGCGCCCCGCTGCCTTTGCGTCCACCGCGTCGGCGGACGAGAACACGACCTCGCCCACCGCCGCACCCGGCGAAGCGTTGAGGCCCTTGGCGATGACGTCGTAGTCCGCCGTCGGGTCGAACTGCGGGTGGAGCAACTGGTCGAGTTGCGCGGGGTCGATGCGCAGGACGGCCTCCTCCTTGGTGATGAGGCCCTCCCCGACCATGTCGATCGCGACCCTCAGGGCGGCGCGCGCCGTGCGCTTGCCGACGCGGGTCTGCAGCATCCACAGCTTGCCCTGTTCGATCGTGAACTCGATGTCGCACATGTCGCGATAGTGCTGCTCGAGCGTCTCGAAGATCTGCCACAGCTCCGCACCCGCCTCGGGGAAGACCGCCGGGAGGTCGTGGAGCGGGCTCGTGTTGCGGATGCCCGCGACGACGTCCTCGCCCTGGGCGTTGGACAGGAAGTCGCCGTAGTACTCCTTCGTGCCGTCGGCCGGGTTGCGCGTGAAGGCCACACCGGTCGCCGAGGTCTCGCCCTTGTTGCCGAAGACCATCGACTGAACGTTGACCGCGGTACCCAGGTCGTCCGGGATCCTCTCCATCTTGCGGTAGACGACCGCGCGGTCGTTCATCCAGGAGCGGAAGACGGCCTCGATCGCCAGGCGGAGCTGGGTCGACGAGTCCTGTGGGAACGCGACGCGGCCGTCGGCGCCCACGAGCTCGGGGAACGCGTCAGCCTCCACATGCTCGGCGACGATGTCCTTGAAGGTGGCGACCAGCTGCTCGAGGTCATCGGCGGACAAGTCGGTATCGCTCTGCGCGCCCCGCGCGTTCTTCATCGAGGTGATCGCGTTCTCGAACTCGAGCCCCTCCACGTCCAGGACGACCTTCGAGAACATCTGGATGAACCTGCGGTAGCTGTCCCACGCGAAGCGGACGTTGCCGGTCTGCGCGATCAGGCCCTGGATCGACACGTCGTTCAGTCCCAGGTTCAGGACAGTGTCCATCATGCCCGGCATCGAGAAGGGCGAGCCCGACCTCACGGAGACGAGCAGGGGGTCGGACGCGTCGCCGAGACGCTTGCCCATCTTGGTCTCGAGCTCCGCGACGTAGACCGCGATGTCCTCGGGCAGTCCCGCAGGGAGCGCCGGCGGCGTGGAGTTGTAGTACTCCATGCACGCTTGGCAGCTGATGGTGAAGCCGGGGGGCACCGGCAGTCCCATGTTCGCCATCTCGGCGAGGTTCGCACCCTTGCCGCCGAGGATCATCTTCATCCCACGGTTGCCCTCAGTGCGGTTGACGCCATTGACGTCCCTACCGAACGCGTAGACACGCTTTTCGCTCGACAAGTCTCTCTCCCTTGGCTCATCGGGACCCGGTGGGGTGCATGATACCGCGAAGCTTCGCAGACGCCAGACGGCGCCGTCAGTCCGAAGTGGTGACCGCCCCGTCGAGGTACCTCAGGATCTCCTGCGCGGTCTCTTCCACAGCGCGGTTGTCGGTGCGTATGACGATGCACCCAATCCGGCGCATGAGAGCGCGGGCCTCTTCCAGCTCGAGCTCGACCGCCTCCCGGTCCGCGTACCTCGGCACGAACGCCCCGATCTCGCGCATGCGCTCGCGACGGATCTCGACCAGCACCGCCGGGTCGGCGATCAGTCCGAAGACCTTGCGCGGATCCACCTGGAAGAGCTGCTCGGGCGGCTCGACGCCGGGGGCGAACGGGACGTTGGAGACGAGATAGCCCTTGAACGCGAGGTACATCGACAGCGGTGTCTTGCTGGTGCGCGACACCCCTATCAGGACGATGTCGGCGAGCGCCAAGTCCTCAGGGTTCCGGCCGTCGTCGTGTGCGACGGCGAACTCGGTCGCGCCTATCCGTTCGAAGTACTCCTCGTCGGTCCGGTGCATTGCGCCGGCTTCACCCGTGGGGCGGTGGCCGGTCGCCTCCGAGAGCAGCGCGACCGAAGGGCCGAGGAGGTCGACGCCATGCACGCCTTCCGCGACCATGCTCTCCATCTCGGCGCGCAACGAACGGTCCACGAGCGTGTAGAAGAAGATGCAGTCGGCTCCGCAGTGCTCGTCCACCATCTGCCGCAACTGCGCTGGGGTCTTGACGCGTGGCAACCTCTCGATGTGGAACGAGTCGGGATCGAACTGGGAGATGACCGCGCGCGCGACCATCTCGCCCGTCTCTCCAAGAGAGTCCGACAGGACGTGGACCGAGATCGGGTCCGGGGTGTTCACTTCGCCTGGCCCTGCAGGCGCGAGAAGTCGGCCACTCCGCCGAACAGCGCGGTGAAGCGGTTGAGGAGCGCGAGACGCATCGACCGGAGCCCCGTGTCCGCATCCATGATCAGAACGTCCGTGAAGAAGGCATCGATCGGCGTCCGCAGACCTGCGAGCAGGGCGAGCGCGCCTTCGTAGTCCGCCTTCGCCACCGCTTCCGCGATCCGACCCTCGGCGGCTTCTATCGCGTCGGCCAGCGCCGTTTCGGACACACCCATGAGCGAGCGGTCAGGCGCCAGGCCGGCGGAGGGATCCGACAGGTTCTTCGCACGCGCGAAGGCGACCGCCACGTCCGCCATCGCGTCGGTGGCACGCGCCGCGTCCAGCGCACGCGCTCGGGCGAGCGCGTCGGCGGGATCGTCGCCTGCGGACGCGAGTACGGCGTCGACGGTGTCGTAGGTGACGCCCCGGTCGCGCAGCATCGTCTCCAGACGGCCTGTCAGAAACGCCTTGACCGACGCGCCAGTGACCTCTCGGTCGAACGGCACCACACCCCGGTACCCGTCGAGCGCGGCGCCGATCGCCTCGTCGAGCCGGATCCGCAGGCCGCCGTCCAGCACCATCGCCAGCACGCCGATCGTCGCGCGCCTGAGCGCGTAGGGATCGGCCGAACCGGTCGGCGCCTGGCCCAGCGCGAAGATGCCGCAGATGGTGTCCAGCTTGTCGGCGGCGGAGACCAGCAGGCCTGGAACGCTTGCGGGCAGGTCGTCTCCCGCGAACCGCGGGCGGTAGTGTTCGAGGATCGCGTCGGCCACGGGAGCGGCCTCACCGGATGCGAGTGCGTAGTAGCGGCCCATCACCCCCTGCAGCGACGGGAACTCCACCACCGCGTGGCTGACGAGGTCCGCCTTGCACAGGTGGGCAGCCCGCACGGCCTCGGCGGCCTCGGACGGCCCGGCTGCGTGCAGGTCCGCGAGCACCGCCGTGAGCGCCTCGACACGCGCGACCTTGGCAGCGACCGTTCCCAGCTTCTCCTGGAACACGGCGGTCGAGAGCCTCTCAACCCAGGACTCCATGCCGCTCGCCAGGTCCTCGTCGTAGAAGAACGCCGCGTCGGCCAGCCGGGCGCGGATGACCCGCTCGTGACCGTGGAGGATCGTCTCCGTGCGGTCGGGATCGCCGTTGTGCACGACGATGAAGGCGTTCGTCAGCTCGCCGGACGCGTTCTCCAGCGGGAAGTAGCGCTGGTGCGACTCCATCGCGGTCTCGAGGACCTCACGCGGCACCCTGAGGAACGCTTCGTCGAACCGGGCGACCGCCACGGTCGGGTATTCCACGAGGTTCACGACCTCGGCGAACACCTTCTCGGGGACCACGGCCGCAAGGCCCTCCTGCGCGGCGGCGCCCTCGATCCCCTCCCTGATCAGCTGCGCGCGCGTCTCGCCGTCTGCGACGACCTTCCCGCGCTCGTGCGCGAGCAGGAAGTCGGCGGCCGAGGGCACCTCGATGGCGCCTTCGGAGAGGAACCGGTGGCCGTACGTCATGCGCCCGGCGGTCAGCCCCGCGAACGTCGCGGGCACGACATCAGGACCCAGCAGCGCGAGCAGCCAACGCACCGGGCGGATGAACCGCGCGGAACCGCTGCCCCACCGCTGTGTCTTCGGCCAGTCGAGCGCTGTGACGAGGCGCGAGAGCACGTCCGGAAGCACTTCGGCGGCCGGCAACCCGGCGCTGCGCAGGTGCGCGTAGACGTACTCTCCGCCGCCTTCCTCCCCCCGCTCGAGCTCGGCGACATCGACACCCTTGCCACGCGCGAACCCGATCACGGCAGGGGTCGCGTTGCCGTCGGCGTCGAACGCCGTTCGGACCGCCGGGCCCTTCACGCGCATGTCGAGATCGTCCTGGCGCTCCGCCAGCCCGTCGACCATGAGCACGAGCCTGCGCGGTGCGCCCATCACGCGGATCTGCGCGTAGCCGAGACGAGCGTCCTTGAGCGCGGTCTCGGCCAGAGATGCAAGCTGCGAGGTAGCCGCGTACAGCGCGGCCGAGGGGATCTCCTCGACGCCGATCTCGAAGACCAGGTCGCGGGCGCTCATTCGGCCACGCTCCTTGCGGCCGACGAGGCGGGCACGTGGACCGCTCCACCCTTCGCGCCACCACTTGCGACCCACGCCTCGGCAGCGCTCTTCGCCAGCGTCCTGATCCGCATGATGAAAGTCATCCGGTCGGTGACCGCGATGGCGCCACGGGCGTCCAGCAGGTTGAAGATGTGGCTGCACTTGAGCGCCTGCTCGTAGGCGGGCAGGACGGCGCCGGCCTCGAGAGTACGGCGGGACTCCGCCTCGTGCTCGTCGAAGAGCCGCCGCAGGCGGTCGGTGTCCGCGATCTCGAAGTTGTAGGCCGACTGCTCGCGCTCGTTGCGCAGGTACACGTCGCCGTAGGTCTGGCGGGTCCCGTCGGGCGCCTCGACCCACGTGATGTCGTAGACGGAGTCCACACCCTGGATGTACATGGCGAGCCGCTCGAGCCCGTAGGTGATCTCCGCGGGTATCGGATCGCACTCGATGCCGCCCACCTGCTGGAAGTAGGTGAACTGCGTGCATTCCATCCCGTTGAGCCAGATCTCCCAGCCCAGTCCCCAGGCGCCGACGGTCGGGTTCTCCCAGTCGTCCTCGACCAGCCGCACGTCGTGCTCAGCGGGGTCGATCCCGATCGCGCGCAGCGAGCCGAAGTACAGATCCAGCACGTCGTCAGGGCTCGGCTTGAGCAGCACCTGGAACTGGTAGTAGTGCTGCAGCCGATTCGGGTTCTCCCCGTACCTGCCGTCCGCGGGGCGGCGTGAGGGCTGCACGTAGGCGCACCGCCACGCATCGGGGCCGAGGGCGCGCAGGAGTGTGGCCGGATGAGACGTCCCGGCTCCGACCTCGTTGTCGAGCGGCTGCAGCACGACGCAGCCCTGCTCGGCCCAATAGCGTGAGAGAGCCAAGATGATGTCCTGGAACGACAGCGGCTTCATCGGTTGCTTCGCACCTCGCGTCCGGGGGCTGACATGAGCGTTCGCGCACGTCTCCCTCCCGGCTCCGGTAAGTCGGAGTACCCCGGAGGGTCCGCGCGTCAGCGGCATTCTACCAGCAGCGGAGCTCGCCGCCGCGTCGTCTCAGCGCTTGCGACGCCCGATGTGTTCCTCCAACAGGACCTCCAGCGGCTCACAGTCCGCATCGGCGACGTCGCGCCATGGGATGACGATGTAGTGCATGCGCGTCGTATGGAGCAGGAGCGACCCTCCGGCGGTGCGCCACCGGACGAACTCGCCCCATTCGGCGCGGGCGAGCCGGCCCGGCTGCGCGATCAGGACACCGACATCTTCGAAGGTCCACTCCGTCGGCTCGTAGATCTCCCGCGATGCGGGGCGGTAGGCGTTGTACGTCCCCGCAAGCCACGCGAACGCCGGGATGAGCAGGACCAGCCACACGAGCGTGAGCCCGAACCGGGTGTATGGTCCCGAGCCGGTGCTGAGCCCGATGGCGAGGCACACCGGTCCCACCGACATCGCCGAGATGCTCAGGGGCTTGCGCAGCACGAGCGAGCGAGAGACGCGCGCGACGTCCTTCTGCGTCAGAGTGCTGGTGGAGCGGATGGCGCTCACCGTGCGCTCACGTAGGAGTCGAGCGCCCGGAGGCGCGCGGGCACGTGGAAGCCGACGTAGGCGCGCACCACGCGCAGCGCCTCGATCCGGGCCGCAGGCGAGACCTCGACGCCCGGCACCTCGCTCATGCGCGCCCGCATCAGCGTGCGCATGAGGGCGCGCGCGTCCGGGTCGAGCGCGAGCCCGCCGCTCCCGCACGCGGCGCACAGCGCACCGCCCGCTTCCACCGAGAACGACATGCCGGCACCGAGCGCGCCGCCGCACGATGCGCACGCGTCGAGCGCCGGCCTGTATCCGTGCATCGCGAGCGCTTTGAGCAGGAACGCCGAAACGAGCAGGTCGAGAGAGCCGACGGGCGCGTCATCCATCACCTCGAGTGTGACGACCGCCATGTCGAAGAGTTGCGGCTCCGCCTGTCCCTCGACCGAGATCTTGTCGAGCACGTCGAGCACCACGGAACCCGCGACCGCACGGTCGTAGTCGGCGCGGATGGCGTCGTGGGAGGCGACCGTCTCGGCCTCCGCGAGGATCTCGAGCGAGCGTCCCGTGTGCAGCAGGACATCCAGCACGGTGAACGGCTCCACCCGAGCGCCGAGCTTGCCACGCGGCTTTCGCGCGCCCTTCGCGACGGCGCGGACCTGCCGCCCGTCGGCCGCGAGCAGGTTCAGGATCAGGTCGGTCTCGCCCAGCTTGGTCTTGCGCAGCACGAGGACCCTGAGGGGGTACGCGGGCACCCGGCCGCCTTACGACCCGGACCCGGCGGACCGGAGGGCCGAGACGATCTCAAGGCCGGCGGACGTGCCGATCCGCGACGCGCCGGCCTCGATCATCGACAGCGCGCTCGCGAGGTCGCGTATGCCGCCCGCGGCCTTCACGCCCGTCTGCGGTCCCACGGCGGCACGCATGAGGCGCACGTCCTCCACGCTCGCGCCCCTGGGACCGAAGCCGGTCGAGGTCTTCACGAAGTGGGCGCCGCCGCGTACGGCGGCGAGACACGCGGCGTGCATCTGTTCCGGCGTGAGGTAGCCGGTCTCGAGGATCACCTTGAGCAGGGCGTCGCCCGCGCTCTCGTCGGCCACCGCCTCCGCGACCGCCGCGACATCCGCCTCCGCACCCGCGAGGTCGCCCTCGAGGACCGCGCCGATGCGGATCACCATGTCGACCTCCTGCGCGCCGGCTGCGATCACGCGTCGCGCCTCGTCCGCCTTCGAGGCGGACAGGGCGTACCCGAGCGGGAACGCCACCACCGTGCAGACGGCTGTGCTGGTGCCGGCCAGCATCGCCGCAGCGGCCGGGACCAGCGCCGGCATGACACATAGCGAGGCGAACCCCGCATCCCGCTGCGCTGCGATCCATTCCCGCCCGGCGGCGTCACCGGCCGTGGGTTTGAGCAGTGTCTGATCGATCATCGCCGCGAGTGTCCCGGCGTCCATGGCCATCACAGTCCTTCACCGTATCCGAAGCGCTCGATCTGAGCGCCATCACTGCGCCAGTCTTTGCGAACCCTCACCGCAAGGTCGAGGTAGACCTTCGTGCCGAACAACGTCTCGAGGTCCTTGCGGGCCTCGGTCCCGATCCGTTTCACCATGGCGCCACCGGACCCCACGACGATCCCCTGCTGGCTCTCGCGCTCCACGTAGATCGTCGCGTGCACAATCGTCGTGCCCCGCTCCTCGTCGTACCGCAGCTCGTCGATCGCGGCTCCCACGGAGTGAGGGACCTCGTCGCGGGTATGCCACAGCACCTTCTCTCGGATGAGCTCGGCGACGACGACCTCTTCAGGCTGGTCCGAGGTCATCTCCCGGGGGAAGAACCGCGGACCGATCGGCAGCATCGCGGACACGACCGCCACGAACCCTTCCAAGTTGAACCGCTCCTTGGCGGAGAGGACGATCACGTCGTCGAACGCGAGGAGCGCGCTGGCGTCCGCCACGCGCTTCTCTATCGGCACGGTGGACGGCAGGTCGGCCTTGGTCAGCACGAGCACGCGCTTGGCGGACGTGGCGGCCACGTGCGCGGCCACCCACCGGTCTCCCCCGCCGACCGGCTGCGAGAGGTCGACGACCATGCACGCGACGTCCACGTCCCGAAGCGCCATCAGCGCGCTCTTGTTGAGCTCCTCGCCCAGGGCGTCGTGGGGCTTGTGCAGTCCGGGCGTGTCGACCAGAACGATCTGCGAGTCCTCGGAGTCGAGGATGGCGCGAAGCCGGTGCCGCGTCGTCTGGGGCTTGTCCGAGACGATCGCGACCTTCTGGCCGACCAGCGCGTTCACGAGCGTCGACTTGCCGGCGTTCGGCCTTCCCACCAGCGCGACGAACCCGCTGTGGACCCCCTCGTATGCGGGCGCGTCGCTCACGGGCGGGACGCGTCTTGGTCGAGGTAACCGCGCACGAACGCATCAGGGAACAGGTCGTCGAGGCTCGAGACCCGCACGTGCTCGCTCCGCGCGCCCATCACGACGCGCATCTCCGGATTGAACTCCGCCAGGAACTGCCGGCACGCACCGCACGGGACGGTCGGGTCCTCGGAGTCCCCCACGACCGCGATCGCGTCGAAGAACGTGTTGCCGGCGAGCACCGCGGCCATCGCGGCCCCCCGCTCCGCGCACACCGTGGATCCGTACGCCGCGTTCTCGACGTTGCATCCCTGGTAGATCTCGCCGCCGGCGTAGATCGCCGCTCCCACGCGGAAGTTCGAGTACGGCGCGTACGCCTTCTCCTGCGCCTCGCGGGCGAAGGCGAGCAACGCCAGGTCGGCCTTCGTGGTCTCGGTCATTCGCGTGCCTCCTCGTCCTCATGGGGCGGGACCAGTTCGACGACGAGCTGCCGGACCCGGTTGCCCTCCATCTTCTCGACAGTGAAGCGCAGACCCTGCACCTCGACCGACTCCCCCGCTTGCGGGATGTGGCCTGCCAGCTCGGTGAACAGCCCGCCGGCGGTGTCTCCCTCGACCTCCAGCACGGTGCCGAACAGCTCGTCGAGGTCATCGATGCTCATGCGGGCGTCCATACGCACGCGTCCGTCCGGGAGCGTCGTGACCATCGCGACCTGCGGGTCGTACTCGTCGTAGATCTCGCCAACGATCTCCTCGAGCAGGTCCTCGATCGTCACAAGCCCCGCGGTGCCGCCGTACTCGTCCGCCACGATCGCGATGTGCGTGCGGCGGCGCATCTCGCGCAACAGCTCGTCCACCGGCTTCGTCTCGGGAACGAACAGCGCCGGGCGCACCAGGTCCGCGGGCCGCACGCCCTCCTCCGGTCCGGCCAGGGCCGGCAGCAGGTCCTTCGCGTAGAGGATGCCGCGGATGTCGTCGAGCGTGTCGTGATAGACCGGCATCCGCGACACACCCGCGGCGGTTATCGCGGCGAGCGCCTCGGTCAGCGTCGCGGTGTCCTCGATCGCGATCATGTCAGTTCGGGGCACCATGACTTCGCGAGCCACCTTGTCCTCCAGGCCCGCGACCGCATCGAGGATCGCCTCGGCCTCGTCGCTCGTTTGGGACTCCTCGTCACCCGCGCGGTAGCCATCGCCCAGCTCCGCCCACGGCACGTCCGGGCCACGTTCGCCCGTGACAAGGCGGGTCGCGGCGGTCCACGGCGCGGACAGCGCTCGCGCCAGCGGGTAGAAGATCGCCGTGACCAACCGCGCCGCCGGTGCGACCGCGAGCCCGACGTCCTCCGGGTTGGCGGTCACCATCGCCCGCGGCAGCGCCTCGCCGAGCATGAAGACCACCGCGGCGCCGACCACGACGCTCAGTGCCGCGTCCGCCCACGCCGGAACGCCGAGCCAAACCGTCTCCAGCGTCCACGCAGACGCGGAAGCGGCCGCGGCGAACGTGAGCCCGGCAACGAGCGCGTGTGCCGCGCCAAGGTGACTGGGACGCTCGGCCAGGACATCCAGCTGCACCGCGCCGCGCGCCGATGTCTCCCGCAACCGCCGGACCCGCTGGGGGGTCACAGCGCTCACGGCGAGCTCGGCCGCGCTGACGACGAAGCAGGAGGCGACGCCGAGTACGAGGACGGCGACGGCGATCAGTGTCGAGACGACGGCCATGTGCTCCTCCACGGACTGTCATGGCTGCCGCGGACCGGCCTGTGTGGCCGCGATGAGCGGCAGTTCCCGTTCAGAATATCTGAAAGACCGCCGTCGCGAGCAGCAAGCCGAGCAACGCGCCCAGAACGGTCTGCGGGATCGAGTGGGCTCCAGACTCCACGCGGCTCTGCGCGACGAGCACGGCGATGAACAGCGCGAGCACCATCGCCTTCGCGGAGGAGGTCGCGTACCCGATGGCCGACGCTGCAGCGAAGGCGAGCGCGGTGTGGCCACTGGGCCAACCTCCATGAAGGAACGACGTGCCCTCCTCTTGTCTGACCGCCTTGACGATGAGCACGCCGATGCTGGTCAACGCGAGCGCCATCACTGTGATCGTCGCGTCCGCGGCATGGACGAACTGCAGGCCGACCTCGGCGACCGGGACGAGCCGGTCGACGAACACCACGTACCCGACCGCCAGCGCCGTCACGGCCGAGACGAGCACCGCGCCGGCGGCCACGTCCTTCGCTATCGCAGCCAGCGGGTCGTACCCCTCGGTGGTCAGATCGACCACGGCCTCGATCGCGGTGTTCAAGAGCTCGCTCACGATGACGAACCCGACTGCGAGCAACAGGGCGACGAGCTCGAGGTTCTGCACCCCCAGCGCGAGCGCCAGCACGAACACGAGGACCGCCGCGCCCACGTGGATGCGCACGTTGCGCTGGGTGCGCAACCCGTGGACGATCCCGCGGATCGCATAATTGAAAGACCACAGGATGGAGCCGCTTCGCACGGGGTCGCCGACCTATCGCTCAGCGTTGGCCCACGCCGCGAGGACCGCTCGCTCGCGGGCCTGCATGACGGCGGCGTCCTCGTCGCTGTCATGGTCGTAGCCGAGAAGGTGGAGTACTCCGTGCACCAAGAGCAGATCGAGCTCGGACTCGACGGTCGTGCCAAGGTCGATGGCCTGAGACTGAGCGACCTCGGGCGCGATGACGACGTCACCGATGGCGATCGGCTCGTCCGAGTCCACCGGCTCTGGGTCGTCGCAGCCGAACGACAGCACGTCGGTCGGCCCCTCCACCCCGCGGTATGAGAGGTTGAGCTTCGCGATCTCATCGGGGTCCACGAGGGCCACCGACAGCTCGACCGCGTCCGGGGCGTCCTCCATCCGCAGGACGAAGACCGCCAGCGATTCGAAGGCGTCCAGGGCGAGCGGCTCGGCGTCCCGGTTAGAGCTGACTCTCACCAACATCTTCGGTCCCTTCTGAGGGGGTCTGCGGGTATTCCGCGCGGGTGTGGCGCTGACCCGAGAGCATCCTGCTGAACACGACCACTGCCGCCTCCGTGTCGGCGGCGCTCATCCCCGAGTCTGCGAGCTGCCCGTCCGCGCGCTTCGATTCGACGATGCGCCGCACGGCTGACTCGATCTGCACCGGGCCGCTGTCCGCCAGTGCCCTCCCCGCGGCCTCAGCGGCGTCGGCAAGCATGACGATGGCCGCCTCGCGCGACTGCGGGATCGTCCCTGGATACCGGAACGGCGCCTCGTTCACGACCAACCCCCCCGCAGTGGCCTTGCGGTAGAAGAACGTCACCAACGACGACCCATGGTGATGCGCGACGATGTCGATGACCGGCTGCGGCAGCCGCGCGCGGGTGGCGCGCTCGACGCCGTCCTGGACGTGAGCGATGATCACCATCGCGCTCTGCTCGGGCCGCGCCACGTCGTGAGGGTTGTGGGTGCCCATCTGGTTCTCGGCGAAGAACTTGGGCCGGTCGATCTTGCCGACATCGTGGTAGTACGCCCCCGCGCGAGCCAGCAGCGCGTTCGCCCCGATCTCGTGAGCGACCGCCTCCGCCATCGCGCCGGTCATGATCGAATGGTTGTAGGTACCCGGGGCCGCCTCCATCAGGTCGCGCAGCAGCGGAGCGCCCGGGTCGCACAGCTCGAGCAGGCGGATGTCGTCCCCGAGGCCGGACAGCCGCCCGACCAGCGGCAGCGCAGCGAAGGCGGTCGCGACCGCGATGACGCCTCCGACCACCCCGATCGCGAGGTCCGCGAGAGTCTCGCCCGCAAGCCATCCGAGTGCGTAGGCGCCCAGTGAGAAGACTCCGAGCGTGAGCATCGCGATGGTCAACGCGATGGACGAGAGGCGGAAGACCTCGCCGACGATGCGCCGGCCCTCCACGGTCGCCATGATGCCGCGACGGGGCCAGAACCGCTCGAAACGGGGCTTCGCGTCAGGCATGGCTCTCGTTCGTGGCGCCGCGGGCGTCAGCGGCGCTCCTCGCGGCGTTGCGTGCCTCGTCGTACCTGCTGTACGCGGTCACGATGTGCTGGACGAGCTTGTGCCGCACGACGTCCCGGCTCTCGAGGTCGACGAACTCGAGGTCCTGGACTCCGTCGAGGATGTCCCGCACCTGTCGCAGTCCGGACGTGCCGGCCGGCAGGTCGATCTGGGTGACGTCACCGGTGATGACCACCTTCGAGCCGAAGCCCAGGCGGGTCAGGAACATCTTCATCTGCTCGGGGCTCGTGTTCTGGGCTTCGTCGAGAACGACGAAGGAGTCGTTGAGCGTGCGCCCTCGCATGAACGCGAGCGGAGCGACCTCGATGACCCCGCGCTCCGTCAGCGACGTCGACTTCTCGATGTCCATCATGTCGAAGAGCGCGTCGTACAGCGGGCGCAGGTACGGGTCCACCTTCTCGAACAGGTTGCCGGGCAGGTAGCCCAGCTTCTCCCCCGCCTCCACCGCAGGCCGCGTCAGGATGATCCGGCCGACATCCTTGCGCTTGAGAGCGTCCACGGCCATAGCCATGGCGAGATAGGTCTTACCGGTGCCGGCCGGACCGATCCCGAAAGTGATCGTGTTCTTCCGGATCGCGTCGACGTAGCGCTTCTGGCCCGCCGTCTTGGGCCTGATCGTCTTGCCGCGGTGGGTCAGGATGACGTCGGAGAACACCTTGACCGGGCTGAATTCCCCGCGTTTGAGCATGTCGATGCTGCGGTCGATCGCCTCGGGAGTCAGGGGCTGGCCGCCCTCGACGAGCTGCAGCATCTCGGTGAACAGAGCGGAGACCGCCTGTGCCTCCTGGGGTTCTCCGGCGATGGTGATCTCGTTCCCGCGGACGCGGATGTCGGCCTCGAACTGGTCCTCGATCAGCTTGAGCAGGTGGTCACCCTGGCCGAGCAGATCGAGCATGTCGCGGCCGTCGGGCACGACCAGACGGATCTCGGACTGTGACAAGAGGCGCTCCTTCGTGTGCGTTGACGCGCGTCAGACCCTGGCGCGCGTCTCTTCTACATAGTACCCGCGTAGACTGCCGTCGTCGTCGAGCCCGAGTCTGACCGGGACCAGATCGCCCGCGTGCGCATCCGGGTAGCACACGGTCACCCGCAGGTGGTCTCCGGTCGTGCCGTGGGCGACACCCTCTCTGACCGCCTCCACGAGCAGGTCGGCGCCCTGGCCGTCACGGCCGGCCGCGTACGCGGTCTCCAACGCCCCGCCGAGTTCGCGCAGCGCCCGCGCCCGCTCCGCCTTCACCGGCGCGGCGACCTGGCCGTCCGTCGACGCCGCGGGCGTACCGGCGCGCTTCGAGTAGCGGAAGACGTGCAGCTTCGCGAACCCGCAACGGGCCACGAACGCGAGGGAGTCCGCTGCGTCCGCGTCGGTCTCGCCAGGGAAGCCGGCGATCACGTCGGTGGTGACGGCCACGCCGGGGAGCGCGGCACGGGCCCGTGCCAGCGCGTCCGCGTACGCTCGCGTGTCGTACCGTCGGCCCATGCGTGAGAGCGTCCGGTCGCTGCCTGACTGCAGCGGGACGTGAAGGTGCGGCGCGACCGCCGCGGTGCGCCCGAGCACACGCAGGAACCGCTCGGTCAGGTCCGGTGGCTCGATCGACGAGAGCCGGATGCGCGCGATGCCAGTCTTTGCGAGGAGCTCGATCAGCGCGGCCAGGTCCGGTGCGGCCGCCCCGTCCGTGTAGCGCCCCAGGTTCACACCGGTCAGCACGATCTCAGCGGTCCCGGCGACACAAAGCGCCTCGACGCGCCGCAGGATCTCCGCCGCCGCAACGCTGCGCGACAGTCCGCGCGCATCCGGCACGATGCAGTAGGCGCACCGGTTGTCGCAGCCGTCCTGGACCTTCACCAGCGCGCGCGTCCGGAAGGTGCCGCATGCGCCGCTCGCGGTCCCGAACACCGTCGCCAGCTGCTTCCCGCCGGACGCATCCCCCACGCCCACGATGCCCGCGACGGTGGCGCGCAACGACTCGCGGTCGCAGACCACCACGACCCGGTCTCCGAGAGCCCTCAACATCTCGGCTTCGAGGGCTGCGAGGCACCCGGTCACCACGACCGTCCCCTGCGTCGCCGCGAGCGCCCGGCGCACCTCCTTGCGCGCCTTCGCGTCGGCCTCGGCCGTCACCGTGCACGTGTTGACGACGATGGTACCGGTGGGCCCCGGGTCCTCCCCCACAGCCACGCCGAGCGACCTCAGGGATTCCGCGAGCGACTCGCTCTCCGCGCGGTTCACCTTGCATCCGAGCGTGCGAAGCGCCACGCGCGGCGCGTCAGCGGCCACGGCCACCCAGCGATCCGAGTTCGTATTCGAGCAAGGCAACCACCACGATCGCCGCGGTCTCCGTGCGCAGGATGGTGTCACCGAGTGTCACGATCACGCCCCCCGCGGCCTCGAGGGCGGTTACCTCCGAAGCGGTCAGCCCGCCTTCGGGACCGACCACCACTGCGACCGTGGTCCGGGCGGTCGCGCCTCCGTCCTCCAGCGCGGCGCCGATCCCCAACCCCTCTGACGACGCCTCCTCCCACGGCACGAGGACGATCTCGAACCGTCCGGCCTTCGCAGCGAACTCCCCGACAGAGAGGGGCTCCCGGACCAGGGGGACGTCGATGCGTTGTGACTGCTTCGCAGCCTCCTCGGCGATCCGCCGCCAGCGTTCGGCGCGCCGTCCCACGCGTTCGTCATCGAGGCGCACGACGCAGCGTTCGGTCATGAGGGGCCATATCTCGCTCACCCCGAGCTCCGTGGCCTTCTGGATCGCCATCTCCATGCGCTCCCGGCGTGAGACCGCCAGGGCGAGCACGACGCGCGGTCGCGGCGGGCGAAGCGCGGGCTCCTCGACGTAGGCGCGCACCATCGTCGGCGACACCTCCACGAGGGTCGCCTCGGCTTCCGCGCCGTCCGGATCCACGACCATGATGCGGTCCCCCGCCACGAGCCGGAGCACGCGGGACAGGTGGTGCAGGTCACCCTCGCTCAACGGGAGGACCATCCCGGTCGCCGGTGCCGGCCCGAGCGTGTCACTCAGGAAGAAGCGATGCAGAGACACCGGTCACATCCCCAACCAGTCCCGGACCTTGTGCAAAGGTGACTTGGAATGCTTGTCCCCCATCGAGTCCGACAGCTGCTCGAGCAGCGCGCTCTGTGCCTTGGACAGCTTTGTGGGAACGACGACGTTCGCGTGCACTATCAGGTCGCCGTTGCCTCCGCGCGCCCGCGGCATGCCCGCTCCCTTGACCGTCAGCACGTCGTCGTTCTGCGTCCCGGACCCGACCTTGACCGGAACGGGACCGAACAGGCCCGGCACCTCGATCTCGCCACCGAGCGCCGCCGTGGTCATCGGCACCGAGGCGCGAGCGTGCAGGTCGTCTCCGTCGCGATGCAGGAACTCATGCTGCCGCACTCGCACCGTCACCTGCAGGTCGCCCGACGTCGAGCCGCGCAGCCCGGCTTCCCCCATCCCGGGGATCACGATCGTCTGACCGTCCCGGACCCCCGCGGGGATCTCGGCGGACACGTTCTCGCGGGCCTGCGAGCGGCCATGGCCGCCGCACGAGGGACACGGCGGATCGACGATCGTCCCGGTCGCGGCGCACCGCTGGCACGGCGCCGTCGACTGGAACGTGCCCAGGAACGTCCTGCGCGAGCTCACGACCTGGCCCACGCCGCCGCAGTCGGGGCAGGTCTTGGCCGTCCCACCCGCAGCGGCGCCCGTGCCCGAACACGCCGAACAGGGCGCCACGCGCTGGTAGGAGACCTCCTTGACGGTGCCCCGCGCCGCTTCCTCGAGAGTCACGACCACCTGCGCGGCCATGTCGCGGCCTTCAGTGCGCGCCTCCTGGCGCGCCGCTCCGCCCATCACGCCGTCGAAGATGACGGAGAACAGGTCTCCGATGCCGGCCCCGCCGAACGGATCGCCGTAGGTGTAGCCACCCGGGAACCGCGACTGCGGGTTCGCTGTCCCGAACCGGTCGTAGTTCGCGCGCTTCTCGGAGTCGGACAGCACCTCGTAGGCCTCGTTCAGCTCCTTGAAGAGCTCCTCGGCGTTGTCGTGGTCGCTGGTGTCCGGGTGGACGTCGCGGGCGCGGCTGCGGAACGCCTTCTTGATGTCGGCGTCGGTAGCGTCGCGCGGGACGCCGAGTACCTCGTAGTAGTCACTTGTGGCGGGCATCTGGGCTCCTGGGTCCCTATGACGTTCACGGCTTCTTCTGTGGTCTGTGAGGTCCGTGCCGGCAAGCTTCGGCCTGCGTCAGCCCAGTGCATCGCTGAGGCCGTCGGCCACGGTGCGAACGGCGCTCACCGCACGGGCGTAGTCCATCCGCGTCGGGCCGATGACCCCGATGACGCCCTCGGTGCCGCCGGCCTCGTAGCTTGCCGCGACCACCGACATCCTGTCGAGCCCCACCGGGTTCTCGGCGCCGATGCGCACCACCACATCATCGGTCTGCATCAGCGATGTCAGCATGTGCAGCGTCTCGAGCCCGTCTTCCAGCAGATGTACCAGCGGTCCCACGAGTCGCGGGTCCGCGAACTCGGGCTGCGCCAGAAGAGTGGAGACGCCACCGGAGACGACGGCGTCCGCGTCGGCCTCGAGCAGGCAATCGATGACCTCGTCGAGTACCTGCGCCGTCACCCGCGCGGGAAGCGCCGTAGCGGACTCGACCCCGCCGCGCGCTTCGCGGACCTCGTCACCGACCTTGCCGTCGAGCGCCGCGTTGAGCATCGCCTCGACGCGCACCAGCGCCTCGGGGCTCACCGGCTCGACGAGCTCGATCGTCCGGTCGGCCACCTGGCCCGAGTCGGTGACGACGACCAGGACCGCACGCGCCTCCCCGATCCAGACCAGGTTGATCCTGCGAATGCGGGAGCGTCGAAGGGTGGGGGCGATCACGACCGCGACGTAGTTCGTGAGACGCGAGAGCAGGGCGCTGGTCTCGCGCATCGCGTCGGCGACCTCGTGCTCGAGGGCGTGGTACTGCTTGCGGACCGACTCGACCTCGGCCGGGGTGAGGCCCTGCTCCGAACCCGCCTCGAGCATCGCGTCGACGAACGCGCGGTATCCCACGTCGGTAGGGACACGCCCCGCCGACACGTGGGGCTGGAACACGTGCCCCGTCTCTTCGAGGAACGACAGCTCGTTGCGGACGGTCGCGGGGCTGACGCGCAGGTCGTACCGGTCGACCAGCGCTTTGGACGCGACGGGCTGAGCGCTGCGAACGTATTCGTTCACCAACGCCTGCAGGACTATCCGTCTGCGGTCGGACAGCATCGTGCGGGACTCCTCGATTGCTTCGGAGAGGACGCGACCTGCGTCCCTAGCAGTCAAGTATAGCGAGTGCTAACGCGGAGAGCGACGCTGCGGCGTCCCGAAGATCGGGCCGGGTGGCGCTACCATGCCTTGCAACGACCCGCTCACTCTCCCGCCCAAACCGCACCGAACACCTGGTTGCCCAGCAGCCAGCCGCGCTGGGTGGTCCGCCATCGGGCGGCGCCGTCCTCGTCCTCCGCGATCGAAACGAGCTCGCGCTCCGCCAGTGACGCCAGCGTCTCGCCCAGCCCGGCGGCCTCGACCATCTCCACGGCCACGCCTCGGCTCAGACGGAGGCCCAGCATCACGTCTTCCCGCATGACCTCCTGCGCGGTGAGTACCTCGAGCGGCTTCGGTTGCGCGAGCGGCCGTCGCAGGTAGTCCTCCAGGGACACCTCACGGGTGAACCGCGCGCGTGCGGGCGTTCCCGCGACTTCGGCGTCCAGCTTCCACCCCTCCGCCTCAGCGACGCGCTGGAACTCGGCGCACGGGAGCATGCTCGCGGCGTGCGGTCCGACGCCGAGGTAGGCTCCGCCGGTCCAGTACACCAGGTTGTGGCGCGCTTCGTGACCCGGCTGCGCGTAGTTGGCGACCTCGTAGCGGGGCATCCCCACGGCCGCGAGCGCCACCGCCGCGGCGAGCATCATGTCCGCGGCGACGTCGGGGTCGGGCGCCGCCTGATGCCCGTCGGCGATGGCCGCGGCCAACGGCGTGCCGTCCTCGACGGTGAGTGGGTAGACGGACACGTGCCGCGCGCCACACCCCACCGCCCGTTCGAGCGTGGCGTCCCAGGATTCGAATGACTGGCCCGGCACGCCGCAGATCAGGTCGATCGAGAATGGGACGCCGGAAGCGCGCAGCACCTCGAGCGCAGCCTCCGTCCGCGCTGCGCCGTGGCAACGGCCGAGGGTGGCCAGCACCGCGTCGTCGAAGCTCTGCACGCCGAGCGAGAACCGGTTGACCGCTGCCTCCACGAGCTGCGCGATGAGGTCGGCGTCTGTGGTCTCGGGGTTGGTCTCGACGGTGATCTCGGCGTCCGGGCGCAGGCGCGCGGTCTCACGCAGCCCGCGAACGAGCCGCACGAGCTCTGTGCCCAGGACCGTGGGCGTCCCTCCGCCGATGTACATCGTCGGCACGTCATCGAGAAGGTCGTAGTGCGACCAGTGGCCCGCCTCGAACAGCGCCGCATCCACGAAGCGGGAGTACCGGTCGGGCTTCCCCGGCTCGGAGTAGAAGTCGCAGTAAGCGCACTTCGACAGGCAGAACGGGACGTGGACGTACAGCGATACCGGAGTCGGGGCGGCGCCGGCGGCTTCAGCGGGGAGCGCAGCGAGTCCGCTGGAAGGCGCCGGGGCGGCGCCGCCTGCGGGCATCAGCCTTCATCGACCTTCAGGATCGCCATGAAAGCCTCCTGCGGCACCTCGATCGTGCCGACCTGCTTCATGCGCTTCTTGCCCTTCTTCTGCTTCTCCAGCAGCTTGCGCTTACGCGAGATGTCGCCGCCGTAACACTTGGCGATGACGTCCTTGCGCATCGCACGCACCGTCTCGCGGGCGATGATCTTGCCCCCGATCGCCGCCTGGATCGGTACCTCGAACATCTGCCGCGGGATGATGCCGCGGAGCTTCTCCGTCAGCATCTTGCCGCGGGCGAACGCCTTGTCCTTGTGCACGATGAAAGACAGCGCGTCGACCGGCTTGCCGGCCAGCAGCACGTCGAGCTTCACCAGCGCGCTCGGGCGATAGTCCATGACTTCGTAGTCGAGCGAGGCGTAGCCACGGGTGCGGCTCTTGAGCTGGTCGAAGAAGTCCATGATCAGCTCGGACAGGGGCATCTCGTAGTGCATCTCGACGGTGGTGGCGCTCAGGTACTGCATGTTCACGAACGTCGACCGGTGCAGCTCTGTGAGCTCCATGATCGCCCCGACGAACTCGGGCGGCACCAGCACGGTGACCTTGAGGTAGGGCTCCTCGATCCGGTCGACCGTTCCCGGGTCGGGCATGTCCTGAGGCGAGTGGACCTGGACCATCTCGCCGTTCGTCTTGTGTACGTGGTACTCGACCGACGGCGCGGTGGCCAGCAGGTCGAGGTCGAACTCCCGCTCCAGGCGCTCCTTCACGATCTCCATGTGCAGCAGTCCGAGAAAGCCGCACCGGAACCCGAACCCGAGGGCGTGGCTCGACTCGGGCTCGTAGATGATCGCCGGGTCGTTCAGACGCAGCTTATCCAGCGCGTCGCGAAGCTCGGGGTACTGGTCGCCATCGATCGGGAACAGGCCTGTGTACACCATCGGCTTGACGTCGCGGTAGCCCGGGAGCGCCTCGTGCGCACCATGGCGCGCGAGGGTCACCGTGTCGCCGACCTTCACGAGCGACGGGTCCTTCAGGCCGGTAACGAGGTAGCCGACCTCTCCCACCCCGAGTTCGTCGACCGGCACGTGGACCGGCCGGCGGACGCCGACCTCCTCCACGTCGGTGTCGGTCCCGCCAGCCATGAGACGCACCCTCATCCCCTTGGCGATGCGCCCGTCGACCACGCGGATCAGCGCCACGACGCCGCGGTAGGCATCGAAGAAGGAATCGAAGATGAGCGCCTTCAGAGGAGCGGCCGGATCACCGACCGGATGCGGCACGTGCTTGATCACCGCCTCGAGTGCGTCCTTCACGCCGATGCCGGTCTTGCCCGACGCGAGGACCGCGTCGCCCGCAGGGATGGCCAGCGCCTCCTCGATCTCGTGGCGCACGCGCTCCACGTCGGCCGAAGGCAGGTCGATCTTGTTGATGAGCGGGATGATCTCCAGGTGCGCGTTCATGGCCATCAGGGCGTTGGCCACGGTCTGCGCCTCGACGCCCTGGGTGGAGTCCACGACGAGCAGCGCACCCTCGCACGCCTGCAGCGAGCGCGAGACCTCATAGGTGAAGTCGACGTGGCCCGGCGTGTCGATGAGGTTGAGCGTGTACTCGACGCCGTCGTCCGCGGTGTAGAGCACCCGGACGGCCTGCGCCTTAATGGTGATGCCGCGCTCCCGCTCGATGTCCATCGAGTCCAGCACCTGCTCGACCATGTCGCGGTCCTCGATCGTGTGCGTGAGCTGCAGCACGCGATCGGCGAGCGTTGACTTGCCGTGGTCGATGTGCGCGATGATCGAGAAGTTGCGGATGAGGGTGGGGTCGGTCATGGCTGGGAATGATAGCAGCCACGCCTCGGCGCTGCTGTCCCGAGCGTCCGGGTCCTGAGTGTCAGTGCTGCGACACACCCGGGAGCGTGGTAGTCCTTGTGGCTCCGGCCGCCCCCGTGCTACCATCTGACGGTTCGTCGGCGGCCCACCGCGCGGACGGGCACCATTCACAGACACTGGGAAGGAACGACCTCAAGTTGGCCAACATCAAGAGCCAGAAGAAGCGCGTACTCACCAACGCCAAGTCGGCGGCGACGAACAAGTCGGTCCGCAGCGGCGTCAAGACCGCGGTCAAGAAGGTCAATGAAGCGATCGCTGCCGGCGACAAGGCCGCTGCGCTCGCAGGCCTGCAGGCTGCGAACCGTGAGCTCGATCGCGCGGCGAGCAAGGGTGTCATCCACAAGAACCAGGCGGCCAACCGCAAGAGCGGTATCGCGTCCGCCGTCGCGAAGATGGCCGACTAGGCCTTCCCGCGCGACCCGGCCGCGCCAGCGGTCTTCACGATCCAGCGTTCGATGACGAGCCCGGCATCTGTGGGGCTCGTCTTCATTTCCTCTTCCACAGCAGCGAGCCCGCGTAGCGCGGTAACGAGCTCCTTCGGTTCGTAACGCGACGCCTGCTTCGCGGCGTTGCGCGCCTGCCAAGGCGCCATCCCGATCTCGGGCGCCATGGCATCCGGGCTCACTCCCCTGTCTGACAGCGCGCGCGCGCCGATCAGCGCGCGGACGTGGCGCGCCAGCATCGCTTCCACGCCGAGCGGAGTCTCGCCCGCATCGAGCAGTCGCCGCAGCACGCGCATCGCGCGCGTCACGTCTCGCTCACCGACCGCGTCCGACAGCTCGAAGACGGACGCCTCGGCGGTCGCCGATGCCACCGCGCGCACGTCGTCGGCTGATATGCGTTCCGCGTCGCCGACGTACGTGGCGAGCTTGGCAGCCTCGATGTCCAGCCGGCGCAGGTCCCGGCCGACCACGTCGACGAGCAGCTGCGCCGTCGGCATCGCCATCGTCTTGCCGCGCTCCCTCAGCAGCTTGGCGACCTCGCCTGCGTACGCGTTGCGCTTCGGCGCCGCGTATTCGTAGGCGACGCCGGTCGCCGCCGCGGCGCGGTACAGCTTCGAGTTCTTGGCGATCTTCGCTGCGACGAGCACCAGGCACGTGTAGTGCGCCGGGTCCTTCGCGTAGCCGGCCAGCTTCTCGAGACCGGCAGCATCGAGCTTGTCGACGTTGCGCACCACCACGAGTCGCCGCTCGCTCAGGAAGGGCATCGTGTTCGCGGCGTTGATCACGTCGTCGGCGGAGGCCGTGGCCCCGTCGAACGTCTCATAGTTGAAATCGAGATCGGCGACGGCCGCGAGCCGGTCGTGCAGCCGCCTCTCGGCGCGCTCGAGCAGCAGCTCTTCCGAGCCGTATATGAGATAGACCGGCTTGAGATCGCTGAGGCTCGCTGTTGCCACGCTCGGACCTGCCCTCGGGACGGCGGGAGACCGGCCATCCGCCGCTCTCGGGAGCGATTGTCGCACAGCGGCTGAGGCAGGCCGACGTCCTCGGAGGCTGCACCCCGCGCCGGTTCCCACCCGAGATCGCCCTCCAGGTCGGTCCTGCGCACCGTGACGCCCATCCCGCCGAGTGTCGCCAGAGCTTCGGCCGACGGGTGCCCGAACTTGTTGCCGGCGCCCACGCTGATCAGAGCTACCGAGGGCCGCCAGATCGCCAGCGCCTCCGGCACGTTGCCGTTGACGCTTCCATGATGCGCGACCTTCAGCATCTCCACCCTCCCACTCCACGCTTCCAGCGCACCCGACTGGGCCTGCGCTTCCGCGTCACCGAGCAGCAGCGCCCTATGCCCGTCCTTCTCCAGCAGCAGGATCACGCTCGTGTCGTTGGCCGACAGACGCACGTCCCCGCCTCGTGGCCACAGCACGCGCACTTTCACGCGCCCGACGGAGAACTCCATCCCCCTGCGCAGGGACACGACGGAGTCCGCGTCGGATGCCGCACGGGCGGCCAGTGCCGATACAGCCGGGTCCTGAACATCAGGAACGCCTATCCAGCCCGGCCGCGCCACTCCCGCCAGACCATCCAGGCCTCCGATATGGTCCTCATGGGCATGCGTGAGCACGAGCCCGTCGAGACGATGCACGCCCGCCCGGGCCAGTGCCTGTCTGAGCACCACTGGGTCCGGACCGGTGTCCACCAGCACCGCCTGTCCTGCGTCCCGGATCAGGATGCAGTCCCCCTGGCCCACATCAAGGACCTCCACGAGACCGGCGACGGGCGCCGCGAACGCCGAGGTGCAGACGAGCGCGGCGATCACGGCGCTGACACCGACACGCACCCGAAGCGCCCTGCGCGGGATCGGCCACCGCAGCCACAGCAGAGCGCCCCCTGCGATCCACGCCCCCGCCAACCACCACGGCGGCGCCGGCACCGCCAGCAGCGCCCCGGGCACTCGCGCCGCGACCTGCCAGACGCGCGTCGCGAGGTCCGCCGCCACGACCCCGGCACGCGAAAGCCCCTGGCCGAACTGCCGACTCAGCGGAGCGACGACCGCACCGAGGGCGCCGAGCGCGACCGCGATCTGGACCGGCACCCCGCTGACGGCCAAGGTGACGGGGCCGAGCAGCGAGACCGCACCGAACATGCTCGCTGCCAGCGGGACGACCGAGGCTTGCGCCGCCACTGAGCCGCCCAGCGACCACGCGGTCCGCTTCCCGATCACCGGTACGAGCCATGCGTTCGCCAGCGCCGACAGCAGCGCGATCCCACTGACCGCAGCCGCCCCCAACAGCAGCCCCGCATCGTAGGCGGCCGATGGATCCACCATCACCAGCAGCGCGATCGCTGCGCCGAGAGCCGCGGTCGCGTCCCGTCGGCGCCCGACCAGGTGCGCGAGGACCGCCGCAGTGGCGGCAATGGCCGCGCGCAGCAGCGACAGCCGCATGCCCGCCGCCGCGCCAAGGACCGCGAGGGCGACCAGAGCCGCGATCGAACGTCCGCGGCGGCTTGCGCCCAGTATTCCTGCGAGCCGTTCGGCCAGAAGCACGATCACCGACAGGTGCAACCCCGACGCGGCGATCGCCCACGCTACCCCGGCGGTCTTCGCATCCTCGAGCGCGGCCGCGCCCTCCTCCCGGACCGGCGCACCGAACAGCATCGACGCGAGCGCTTCGCCGCCGGGCCCGCCCTGGGCGCGCAGTGCATCGATCGAGGTCTGTCGCCACGCGCATACGGCCCCGAACGGCCCCGGGACCCACCCCACGACCCGTACGCGCCACGGTGTCGCGCGCAACAACTCGCCGTCGCGGAAGGACCGCGCTCCTGCGTCGCCGACCCGCACCACCTCTCTGAGCCGCGCGTCGAAGTCGACCCTCTGGCCGTATGCCGGTGGCGCGACATCCGCCGGCCAGGACATGCGGATCGCTGGAGAGCCGCCCACCCCCTCGAGCCGGACGAGCACGTCGGTGCCGAACGAGCCGTCGGCCGGATCAGCGACGACCGTCGCGCTCCAGGAGGTCGGACCCTGCGAATCGAGTCCGGACGCGACCGCCGCCCGCGACACCCCGGACGCGAGCGCCATCCCCATGGCGCAGGCGGCGGCCACGGCGAGCAGATGCAGGACCGGCCGCCTCGACACCACGGCGACAGCCAGCAGCGCGAGACACGCTCCGCATCCGATGACTGTCGCCACCATCGAGCCGCTCTGCCAACCCGACAGCGCGATCTCGGTCCCGGCGCGCGAGGCGGCCCAGGCGGCCGCGGCCACCCACAGCAGCGGTGATATCGACGGCCTGCCCGGGCCGCTCGGGGTCGGCTTGACCCTGTCGGCCGAACGCGAGCCGGAGCTGTCAGTTCGCACGGACCAGGTCTTTGAGGGCGTCGAACTTTGCAGGTCCGATTCCCGAGACCCGCATGAGGTCGTCCACCGACCGGAACGGCCCGTTCGCCGTGCGGTCGGAGATGATCTTCGCGGCGGTGGCGGGCCCGACACCCGGCAAGGCGTCGAGTTCCGCCGCCGTCGCGGTGTTCAGGTCCACCTTGCCCGGGGATGCGCCGGTCCCCGTGGGGCCTGCAGCTCCCGCTTCCGTCGTGCCCTTCCGCGGCACGGCGATCTGCTCGCCGTCCACCGCGATACGTGCGAGGTTCACGGCGGCCTCGTCGGCGGCGCCGAGCAGGCCGCCTGCGGCCTCCACGACGTCACGCACCCTGGCGCCGCCGGGAAGCTCGTAGACTCCAGGGTGTCGCACCTCGCCGACCACGTGTACGGTCACCGTCGCCGCGACCGCCGGCAGCGCATCCGCCGCCTCCTGGCCCACAGCAGTCGGCGCGCCACCCGGCGCGGGCGCTCCGCTCGCGCCGCCGGCGAGTCCGGAACCCCAGACCATCCACGCCCCGAGGCACACGCACGCGACGACCGCCGCACGCCCCGCGGTCCGCCCTAGCGGCGGCAGACCGTCGAAGCCCGCGCGGCACGTCAGCTCCTCCGCCCAGTCCCTGATCTCGCGCAGCACGCGAACGCCCCCTCTCGCTGGACCGCGCGGAGGGGGCGTCGGGCTTCGTGGCATGTCGCAGTGTCTGGGAGCGCCCACTGCCTCGAACGAGCATCGCAACTCGGCCGGTCGAGTTCCCGACCGGCATCCGACCCGGGCGTGCGTTCGCGCTATCCGACCACGATGCTCACGAGCCTGCCGGGTACGACCACGACCTTCTTAACCGTCTTCCCGGTGGTATGGGCGACGACGTTCGGGAGTGCCAGCGCCGCGGCGACGACCGTTTCCTCGGAAGCATCGGCCGCGACGACGACGCGGCCGCGGACCTTGCCGTTGACCTGGACGGGCAGCTCGATCTCGTTGCTGACGAGCGCGGACGGGTCGAACCGAGGCCATGACTGCCGGTGCACCGATCCGTCCTCGCATAGGACGGTCCGCCACAGCTCCTCCGCCATGTGCGGAGTGAACGGCGCCATCAGCATGACCAGGTCGCGGGCAGCAGCCCGCAACAGCGCGTTGTCCTGCGATCCCGCCGGCACGTCACGACGGTAGTCGTAGACGGCGTTCACGTACTCCATGAGCGCGGAGATCGCGGTATTGAGCTGGAACCTCTCGATGTCGCCGCCGCACTTGGCGATGGCGGCTGCCGCGGCTCGCCGCAGGGCCTTGGCCGCGGCGCCGTGCCCGCTCACGCCGGACGACGCGGGCATGGCGGCGACCTCGTCCACGAGCTTCCACGCGCGGTTCAGGAACCGCCGCATGCCCTCGAGCCCGTCGTAGGACCAGTCGAGGTCCTTGTCCGGCGGCGCCATGAACAGGATGTACGCGCGAAGGGCATCCGCACCGTAGCGGGCGATCATGTCCTCGGGCGCGACCACATTGCCCTTCGACTTCGACATCGTCGCGCCGTCCAGCTTGACCATCCCCTGCGTCAGCAGGTTCGTGAACGGTTCTCCGAAGTCGCACAGGCCGACGTCGCGCAGGACCTTCGTGTAGAAGCGCGAGTACAGCAGGTGCAGGATGGCGTGCTCGATGCCGCCGATGTACTGGTCGACCGGCATCCAGTAGCCGACGGCCGCGGGATCGAACGGGGCGTCGTCGTTGCGTGCGTCGCAGTAGCGCAGGTAGTACCAGGACGAACAGGTGAACGTGTCCATCGTGTCGGTCTCGCGCCGAGCGGCGCCGCCGCACTTCGGACAGGTCGTCTCATAGAACTCGGGGTGGTCCGCGAGCGTCTCGCCCTTGGTGATGTCGACGTTCATGGGGAGCACGACCGGCAGCTCGTCCTCGGGCACGGGCACAAGCCCGCACGTCGGACAGTGGACCGCCGGGATCGGGTTGCCCCAGTAGCGCTGACGCGAGATCAGCCAGTCGCGCAGGCGGAAGTTGACCGTTTCGCGGCCCAGGCCGCGCTCCGCGAGCCAGGCCGTCACGGCGTGCATCGCCTCGGACTTCTTGCCGCCGCGCATGCCGGTGAACTCGCCCGACTGGACGAGGATCCCTCCGGCATCGTAGGCGTTGTCCCATGGCACGTCCGCGCGCACGCGCTCGTGCGCCCCCGCGAGCTCCGGGAGCAGAGGGTCGTCCTCAGCGAGCACCACGGGCGGGATCGGCAGGCCGTAGAAACGGGCGAAGTCGAAGTCCCGCTGGTCCCCGGAGGGCACCGCCATGACGGCGCCGGTCCCGTACTCCATCAGCACGTAGTCAGCGACCCAGACCGGCACCTTCTCGCCGTTGACCGGATTGATGACGTAGCGGCCGGTGAAGGCGCCGCGCTTGGTCCGGTCGCTCGAGGACCTCTCGACCGAGGTCTCCTTGGCGGCCATGTCCACGATGCCGCGCACGTTGGCCTCGTATTCCGTTCCGGCCACGAGCTCACCGATCAGCGGATGCTCCGGCGCCAGGAGGAAGAACGAGCAGCCGAACAGCGTGTCGGGGCGCGTCGTGAACACGGTGATGCGCTGCTCGGTCGGATCCCCCGCCGTGTCGCAGAGCGTGAACTCGACCTCGGCGCCCTCGCTGCGACCGATCCAGTTCGCCTGCATCGCCTTGACGCGCTCCGGCCAGCCGGTCAGCGTGTCCAGGTCGTCCAGGAGCTCCTGCGCGTACTCGGTGATCTTAAGGAACCACTGCTCCAGCTCGCGCTTCTGGACCACTGATTTGCAGCGCCAGCACACGCCTTCGCCGATGACCTGCTCGTTGGCCAATACCGTCTTGCACGACGGGCACCAGTTGACCGGCGAGGACTTGCGCTCCACCAGGCCGCGCTCCCAGAACTTCAGGAAGATCCACTGCCCCCAGCGGTAGAACTCGGGGTCGCAGGTACGGACGGTCCGGTCCCAGTCGTACGAGAACCCCATCCGCCTGAACGAGGCGGCCTGCGTCTCGATGTTGGCGTACGTCCACGTGGCGGGGTGGGAGTCCGACTTGATCGCGGCGTTCTCCGCTGGCAGCCCGAACGCGTCCCAGCCGATGGGATGAAGGACGTTCATGCCATTCATCGTCGAATGCCGCGCGACGACGTCGCCGATCGTGTAGTTGCGGACGTGGCCCATGTGGATGTCGCCGGAGGGGTACGGGAACATCTCGAGCACGTACTTCTTCGGGCGAGACGGGTCCTCGGAAACGTGGTACAGGCCCTCGGATTCCCAGGCCGCCTGCCACTTGGGCTCTATCGCGTGCGGATCGTACTTCGTCACAAGAGTCAGTCCTCGCACTCGGAGTGCCTGGGCGTGTGCGCCCTCGTTCGCAGCATGATAGCGAATCACGCGCTCAACGGCTCCCGACGGGCGTGCGCGCGTGCGCGAGGACGGTGCTAGACTCGTGCGCGGACGGATCCGCATCACGGAGGGAACCCAATACCCGACGAGGTAAGCGCGCCCAAAACCGGCGACCACAAGGTGTGGATGGACACCGATCGTCGGCACGGGATCGATCCACGGACTCAGTTCCGTGTGGTGTCGTACGTGGCGATGGCCGCCGCAGCACCCTTCATCATCGTGCACTTCCTGATCGGGACCTTCGCCTTCCCCTATCTCGCACAGGTGTTCAGCACGATGCCGACACCGTTGCCCGGGCCTACCGCCGTCCTGCTCAACATCGGTTGGCTCGCGGGACCGCTACTGGCCGCGATCGACATAGCCACCTTCTGGCTGTCCTATCGGCTAGCCGAGCGCTGGTGGATCGGCTTGCTGTTCGTGCCAGTGCTCATCTACGGCATGATGAGCGCGTTCATCGGCTTCCTCCTCTACATGCCGATGTTGCCGCTGGTCTCGCTGGTCAGGTAGACGATCACAGGCGTATCTCGCCCTTGGCGTACAAACGCTCGCACGCGGCGACCACGTCGGGGTCGAACATGCCCGTGCCTTCACTTAGCGCCTGGAGCGCTTGGCCGAGCCCGATGATCGGGCGGTAGGGCCGGTGCGACGCCATCGCTTCCACCACGTCGGCGACCGCGATGATCCGCGCCGGTAGCAGTATCTGGTCACCCTTGAGACCTGACGGGTATCCCGAGCCGTCCATGCGCTCGTGATGCTGCAGCACGATATCCGCGATCGGCCACGGGAACGTGATCTCCTTGAGTATCTCGTACCCCTGGCGCGAGTGATCCTTGATCATCTCGAACTCCGAGTCCGACAGCGTCCCCGCCTTCGTGAGGATCTCGGCCGGCACGGCGAGCTTCCCGATGTCGTGGAGGAGCGAAGTCATCTGGACCATCGCGATCGAGTCGTCGTCCATCCCCATCTCCGCAGCCAGCGCCTGAGCGAGTTCGGCCACTCGCCGCTCGTGACCCTGCGTATAGGGGTCGCGCGCCTCGACGATCCGTCCCATGGCTCCGACCATGTCCCTCATCATGTGCTCGAGCCGGACGTAGCTTGTCCGCAGCTCGCCCTCGTCACGCTTGGCGCGAACACCGATGCTCTCGACCCCGAACGACAGGTCCAGCGCGAGCTCCTCGAGCAGCGCCACCTCGCGATCATCGAAGGCACCGGTCTCCCCCGCGAACAGACATAGGACGCCCCAGGTGACGCCACGAGGGTCGGTGAGCGGCAGACTGAGTGCGGACCGGTAGCCGCGGGCCAGCGCCTGCTCGCGCCAAGGCCCATATGACGGATCGCGTTCGATGTCGGAGACGCTCACGGGGGCGCCCCCGATATCCGTGCGACGGGTGGTGATCAGCGCATCGCGAACGCCCTGGGTCCCTTCGAGACGGAGCTGGTCCTGGCTGGCCCCCGCCTCCATCGCCTCGCGTATCGCCGCAGCGGCGATCAGGCGGTCCTCCTCGAGCACCAGCGACAGCGTGTCGGTTCCCGCGATCCCAGCCGTGTCGAGTCCGGCGAACTGTTCAGCGGCGGCGTTCCACCTGATCAAACGCCCTTCGCGGTCCGTCGCGAAGAACAGCCCCGGTGCGGCGCCGATCACCGCGTCGGTGAACTCCTTCTCCCAGTCCAGCGTGGCCTGAGCGGACCGGCGCACCGAGTCGTCGCAGCGTCGCCAAGCACCCGGTGACGGCTCCATCGGCATCCGAGACAAGCGTGAGCGTGCAGCTGAAGTGGCGACGGCCGTCGGCGAGTCCGATCGACATCGCCCCGCTCACCTCGGTGTGCTCCCGTGCCACGGTGAGCCGCGAGACCTCGATCTTGTCGAGCGGCTCGTGGCCCTTGGTCAGGTCCCCGTGCCTCCTCCCGTACAGGTGGTCGAGCGCGAGACCGGTCACTCTCAGCGCCGAGTCGCTGGCGTACATGTACCGGCCTTCAGCATCGAAGAGGAGCAGCAGGTCCGGAGTTGTTCTCATGACGACGTCGAGGACGGCCGCCTGCCGCTCCGCTCTTCGAGCCAGGTGAGCAAGACGGTCCTCCCACTCGCGCTCCTGACTGACGTCACGGGCGACCGTGGACGCGCCGATCACGCGGCCATCCGAGCCGTGGACAGGGGACAGGGTGAGGGAGACGAACAGGATTCGCCCGTCCTTGTGACGGCGCTCCACCCGCAGGTGCTCGATCCGCTCCCCGCGCAGGAGCCGGGGAAGGTACTCCTCCGCCTCCGCCGCGTTGGCATATCCGGCCAAGATGGTGACGTGCTCGCCCATAACCTCGTCGGGAGCGTATCCGTACAGACGCTGCGCCCCGCCGTTCCAGCTCGTTATGTGC
>DATCGP010000004.1:0-24132 GCA_036508875.1 Coriobacteriia bacterium
GATCGCGTCCGGGACGCACAGCGTCGGACTTCGGTACGTGACCCCGGGTCTGACGACCGGAGCGATGGTGAGCGTTCTCGCGCTGCTGCTCGCGATAGGGCTGGCGATCCTGACCGAGCGCCGGATAGCCGCCACGCGCCGGCTCGCCTCTACTTCGGCGGCTGCCGCACCTTCAACGCCGGAGCCGCGTACACCGCGAAGAAATCACGGTCATCGGACGTGAGGTAGCGCGCCGCAGTGTGGCTCGGGTTGGGAACGATCATCGTCGCGCCGGCGGCGCCCGGTCGGCTGTATGCGTTGAACGTTGGCCAGAAGGCGTTGATGTCGAGCTGCATCGCGCGGACGGCTCCCGCCATCATCAGCGCGCCGGCCAGGCTCTCGGCCGTCTGCCCTGGGGCAGCGATGTAGATCAGGTTGCCCGTGGCGTCGATCCCGAGTCCCGAGCGCCAGACCCGGACGGCGTTCCCGAGCGTCGCTCCAACGCCGAGTCGTCGGCCAGGTTCGCTGCGGGCTGGCCGCCGTCCACCAGAAGCGGCAGGTTCTGCCGGGCGAAAGCGATGTCCGGCGTGACTGCGGCGCCGCCGGACCAGCTGACGATATCCAGATGGCCGTCGGCATACTCGACGAACGTCGCCTGACCGACGCGCATCGGCTCCATCGTCTGGCCGTTGGTCGCGAAGCCGCCCTGGCTGCCTTGTCTGTCCACTCGATCGCGACCACCCGCCGCGAGGCCTTCTACTGGACGACCATCCTGTTCACGTTCGCACTGGGCACCGCAGCCGGCGACCTGATCTCCGAGAAGTTCGGTCTCGGCTATCTCACCGCGGTCGTCCTGTTCGCTGGGATGATCGCGGCCGTCACGGTCGCCCACTACGGCGTGAAGTGGATGCTCGGCGCGCAGCACAAGCACCAGTCCACGAACGCCGTGCTCGCTTTCTGGATGGCCTACATCCTCTCCCGGCCGCTCGGCGCCTCCATCGGCGACTTCCTGTCGCAGAAGCGCGGCGACGGCGGCCTGCAGTTCGGTACGACGAAGACCAGCGCGCTGTTCCTGGCGCTGATCCTCGGGCTGGTGGTGTTCCTCACACTCACGAAGAAGGACGAGGTCCCCCTCGAGCCGCTGAGGCCGGCGCTTGGAGGTTCCCAAGCGCGGTAGCTCGGGAAGCGCCGGGATCCACGTCGTCGAGGGAAGGGCCGCCCCGGATGGGACGGCCCTTCCCCGTACCCGCGTGAAATGGACCGATTCGGAGACTGGACGTCGGAGCCTCTTGCGTGCCGACGGGCTGATGGTGGCCCCCCTGGGATTCGAACCCAGACTACGCCGGGTTTAAGCCGGCTCCCTCTGCCAGTTGGGGTAGGGGGCCCCTTCAGTCCAGCCCGTCGGGGCCCGCGAGCACGAGCCCGTAGAGGATGTCGTGCTCGCTCACGGTCGTACCGTCGAGCCCCGCGAGCGCGATGATCGTCTCCAGTATGAGCGCTCCCGCGACGATGACGTCAGCCCGCGCCGGATCCATGCCCATGACGCCGCGCCTCGCCTCGACGTCCATTGCCGCAAGCTCCGCCAACAGGTCGCTCACCTCGGCTCCGCTCAAACACGAACCATGCACCTTCGCGGGGTCGTAGACCTCGAGATGCTGCTTGACCGCGGAGAGTGTGGTGCCGGTGCCCGCGAGCGTCAGAAGCTCGCGCGGTCGCTGGTCCAGTTGTGCGAAGAACGGCTTCATCTGCTCGGCCACCCACGCCGCGGCGCGTTCGAGCTCTTCTGCCCGCGGAGGATTGGAGCTGAGGAACATGTCCAGCACGCGGCGGGAGCCGACGTCGATCGACCGTGCGGCCTCCAGCCGGACCTCGCGCAGCCCGTCGGTCTCGCTCACGGACCCGAGCACGAGCTCCGTGGAACCTCCGCCGAGGTCGGCGATCAGGATGCCGTCACCGGCGATGCCGGACGTCGCGCCGGCGAAGGACAGCCGCGCCTCGACAGAGCCCGGGATGATCCGCGGACGGATGCCAGCGGCTTCGACCGCGTCGAGGAACTCCCGTCCGTTCGAGGCGTCGCGCGCTGCCGAGGTCGCCACCGCGACCACGCTCCCCGCCCCGGAAGACCCGATGTCGGTGACGAACCCGGCGACCGCCGCCGCGACCCTCGCGATGCCCGCCACCGAGAGCGCACCCGAAGCATGCAGCCCTTCACCGAGGTGCGTCACGATGGTGCGCCGAACGACCTCCCGGACCTCGGAGCCGTCGGTATCGGCGACCAGCAGCCTGGTCGTGACGGTGCCGATGTCGATCGCCGCGACGCGACGGTAGCCCGGGGCGACGCTCTGCTGTGTCCCCGCGGCGCGGGTGCCTGTGTCCATGACCGGGATGCTATCAGGCGCTGGACGCGCGCGCGTGGCAGCGCTCGTCCCGGCAGCCGGCTGCGGCGACGTCGCGCACCCGGTCGGAGACCAGCGCGCCGATCGGATCGCGCACCCCTGCGAGGTGCGCCGCGAGCCTCGCGTGCAGGCACTTCACCGCCAGCGGGTCGGCCTGTCCCGCGACTCCCACACCTTCGCACGGGTCGGACCCGCACGCCTCCGAGCGACGCGCGGCACGGTAGGCCGCGTCTGCTTCGGCCACCGCAGCCGCGAACTCGGGCTCGTTCCTGACGCGGTCGGCGAAACGGGCGCTCTCCCCCGCGGACTCGAGGTCGTGCACGGCCGCGACGAGCCGGGGACAGGTCAGCCAGAACGTGGTCGGGAACGGTGAACCGTCCTCGAGGAGCGGGGCTACCGCGATGACGGTTGGAGCGCCGGCCGGGCAGCGGCCCGCGACCCTCCACGGGCCGCGCGGGAGACGCCCGAGCTGTGACGCGACGATGAGCTGCTCGTCAGGGGGCAACGGCGGGACTCGATTGGTCGACCCCGAAGAAGAGATCGAGAAGCTGCTGCAAGAGGGAGGGCACCGGCAGGTCTGCGGCGGACGCGGTCGTGACGCCCGAGCCATCGCCCGGGGTCGCGGACGACTCTCCCGCGGGCACGACGATGTAGACGCTCTCGCCCTTCTTTGCGTAGCCCAGGTCCTTGCGGGCCGTGTCCTCGACACCCTTGGGCGTCTGAAGGTCCATGACCTCGGTGCGCAGCGCATCCTTGCTCTTCGCAAGCGAGGCGTACTGCTGCTGGACGCTGGCGAGGCTGCGGCTCGCGATGTACTGCAGCCTCAGCGCGGGGTACAGCGCCCAGGCGAGCACCGCGACCAACGCGACCACCACGATCGGGACCCATGGGCCGGCGGGACGGTGCGCGCGAGACACGGACGCGCGCGAGCGCACCGGTGGCTTTCGGGAACGGGAAGAGGAAGCGCCGCGCGACTTCGAGCCGCTCGAAGCGGTCCGGGTCGTGCGTCGCGAGGCCCCGCGCTGCGTTGACGTGGTGCGTGCCATGTCTGCGGTGTTTCTACGTGAGTCGGCCTGCGAGCTGACGCCTCCTGTCGGGCGTCGCAGACATCATAACACCGCATGTCAAAACCATCGACCTGTACCCGAGGCTGAGGAGATACGACCGCGTGACCTCAGACGGTGAGTACTCGCACGAGGTCGCTCGAACCGGCGACCCCCGAGGTCGTCCCTGCGGTCAGCACCACGCGCTGGCCCGCACCGGCGAGCGCGAGCGCACGCACGACGTCGAGCGCCTCGACCGTCGCCTCTTCGATCGTGGAAGGGGCCGCCCCGACCACCGGGATCACGCCCCACACCAGCGCGAGCGCGCGGGCGATGGTGGCGACTGCAGCCAAGCCGACGATGGGCTGTGGAGGGCGAAGGCGGGCCACGGCGCGCGCCGTGGCGCCGCTCTGCGTCGTGGTGACGATCGCGAGCGCCCCGGTGTCCCGGGCCAGGTCGACGGCCGCCGCCGCGACCGGCGCCGCTGACCCTCCGCCCGCCTGCGGCTCGAAGACCGGCTCGGCGGCCTCCTCCGCGGAGCGGCACACCCGGTCCATGGTGCCCACGGCTTGCACAGGGAAGGAGCCGATCGCCGTCTCCTCGGAGAGCATGACCGCGTCGGCGCCCTCGAACACCGCGGTCGCGACATCCGAGGCCTCGGCGCGCGTCGGGCGGGGCGAGCTGACCATCGACTCGAGCATCTGCGTGGCCACGATCACAGGCTTCCCGGCTTTCCGGCACGCGGCGACGATGTGGCGCTGCGCCGGCGGCACGGCTTCGGCTGAGACCTCGACCGCGAGGTCTCCGCGCGCGACCATGACCGCGTCAGCGGCCCCGATGATCGTGTCGAGGTCGGCCAGGGCCTCGTGCTTCTCCACCTTCGCCACGATCGGGACCGGCCGGCCTCCCATCGCCGCCCGAAGCCGGGCCACGTCCTCGGCGCTCCGGACGAACGACTGTCCGACCATGTCGACGCCCTGGTCGAGGCCCCACTGGAGCAGCTCAAGGTCCTGAGCGGTCACACCATCCACTGCGAGCCGGACTCCGGGGACGTTGACACCTTTGTGCGAGGACAGCGGGCCGCCGCGCACAACGCGCGTGGCGACGTGGTCCCCGTGCATGGCCTCGACCACGAGTTCGATCGCACCGTCGTCGAGGAGTATCCGGTCGCCCGGCTTCACGTCGGATGCGAGGCCGGCGTACGTCAAGCACGCGTGGGCCGCGTCCCCCCTGCACTCCGCGGTGTCCAGCCGGAAGGCGGCGCCGTCGGAAAGCACGACGCCGTCCGCCATCTCACCCACGCGAAGCTTGGGGCCGGGGAGGTCGAGAAGCACGCCGACGATCCGTCCGAGGGCGTCGGCCTCCGACCGGACGGCGGCGAGCCGACGCTCGAGTTCCGCGCGGGTGCCGTGCGAGCCGTTGAGTCGCGCCACATCGACGCCCGCGGCAAGGACGTCGCGAAGCACGCCGGGGGCGTCGCACGCCGGACCGATCGTCGCGACGATCTTCGTGCGCCGCATCGTCATGACCTCGACGCCTCTCTTCGCAGCCGGTCCCCGGACGCCGGGCCGACCGAACCTCCGCTAGCGGCTGATGTTGTAGAACGCGCGGATGCCGGGGTAGTCGGCGGAGTCGCCGAGTTCCTCCTCGATGCGCAGCAGCGCGTTGTACTTCGCCACGCGGTCGCTTCGGGCGGGCGCGCCGGTCTTGATCTGTCCAGCGTTCACGGCCACCGCGACGTCGGCGATCGTGGTGTCCTCGGTCTCACCGCTGCGGTGCGAGATCACGCAGGTGTAGCCCGCGCGCTTCGCCATCTCGATGCAGTTGAGCGTCTCCGTCAGCGTGCCGATCTGGTTCAGCTTGATGAGTATCGAGTTGGCGACACCGAGCTCGATGCCGCGGCCCAACCGCTCGGGGTTCGTGACGAAGAGGTCGTCGCCCACAAGCTGGACGTCGTCGCCGAGCCGGTCGGTCAGCAGCTTCCAGCCGTCCCAGTCCTCCTCGGCCATGCCGTCCTCGATCGAGATGATCGGGTGGCGGGACACGAGGCCCTCGTAGTACTCGACCATCTCCTCGGACGTCAGCTCGCGTCCCTCGCCCGCAAGCACGTACACGCCGCGCTCGGCGTCGTAGAACTCGGTCGAGGCGGCATCGAGTGCGAAGACGATCTGCTCACCGAGATCGTAGCCGGCCTTCAGGACGGCCTCTGAGATGACCTGGAGCGCCTCCTCATTGCTCTTCAGGTCCGGGGCGAAACCGCCTTCGTCGCCGACACCGGTCGACAGGCCGCGCTCCTTGAGCACGCCCTTCAGCGTATGGTAGATCTCCGAACACATGCGGAGGCCCTCAGCGAAAGTGGAGGCGCCCACCGGCATGATCATGAACTCCTGCAGGTCGACGTTATTGTCCGCGTGCGCGCCACCGTTGAGCACGTTCATCATCGGGACCGGGATCTGGTGCGCGTTGACGCCGCCCAGGTACGAGTACAGCGTCAGCTCGGTCGACTCGGCCGCCGCCTTCGCGACCGCGAGCGACACTCCCAGCACCGCGTTCGCGCCGAGCGAGCCCTTGTTGTGGGTGCCGTCGAGGGCGAGCATCTCGCCGTCGACCGCACGCTGGTCCGTCGCGTCGAGGCCGACCAGCTCCGGCCCGATGACGCCGTTGACGTTCTCGACCGCGGTGAGCACGCCCCTGCCGAGGTAGCGGGCGGAGTCCCCGTCGCGGAGCTCCACCGCCTCGAAGGCACCGGTGGAGGCGCCGGAGGGCACCGCCGCACGGCCGAACGAGCCGTCGTCGAGCACGACGTCGACTTCGACCGTCGGATTGCCGCGGGAGTCCAGGATCTCGCGGGCGTAGATGTCGGTGATGATGCTCACTTAGCGTTCCCCCTCTTTCGCCTGGCGCCACAGCGCCTCTTGTTCGTCGATACCCACGCCCTCGAGGTTGCGACCATGACTCGCCGCCGCCCGCTCCATGAAGGAGAAACGCCGGATGAACTTGGCGCAGGTCATGCGGAGCGCCTGTTCAGGGTCGATTCCCATCTTGCGCCCCACGTTGACCACCGTGAAGAGCAGGTCGCCGAGTTCGTCCTCGGCCTCGGGCGTCCCATGGTTGGTGGCCTGGAGCTCCGCAATCTCCTCGTGGACCTTCTCCCACACGTCGTCCACTGTCTCCCACTCGAAACCGGCCCCTACCGCGCGGCGCGAGATCTTCTCCGCGTACGCCAGGGCCGGGAGCGTAGGCGCGATGCCGTCGAGGATGCTCGTGCGGTCCTTCTCGACGTTCTCGGTGCGCTTGATCGCGTCCCAACGCGTCATGACCTCGTCGGGGGTGTCCGCGATCGCGTCGGCGAAGATGTGCGGATGCCGCCGCTCCAGCTTCCGGACGATTGCATCGGCGACGTCGTCGATGTCGAAACGCCCCTCCTCAGAGGCGATCTGCGCGTGGAAGACCACCTGCAGCAGGATGTCGCCCAGCTCGTCGCAGATCTCGGCATCGTCACCGCTCTCGATCGCGGCGACCGCCTCGTACGCCTCCTCGATCAGGTGCCGCCGCAGCGTCATGTGCGTCTGATCGCGGTCCCAAGGACAACCGTCGGGGGCCCGGAGGACAGCCATGATACGTACGAGCTCGTCGAACCTGTGCCCGTGCGTGTCGGTCGTCACCGCGCCCCCGTCGGAGTCGAGGCTTGAGTCGTCGATGTGCTAGTTGGTCGTGTTCGCGGAAGAGGTCGTCGCGGTGGAGTTGAGCGCCTTGTTGGCCTCGATGATCTTCTGCAGATCGGCGTCGAAGTACTGGATCGCCGCCTTGGCGCGAAGGTCGTCGACGTAGGTGCCGAACTTCGCTGAGCGGGCGTTGGACTCCAGCGTGGTGCGGATCTGAGCGGTCGCCTCGGCGAGCGTCTGCTTGGCGGCGGCGCGGCGGCCCAGAAGCTTGATGATATGCCAGCCGTACTGCGTCTCCACGAGCCTGACCTCGTTGACGGCCATGACGTTGACCGCCTTCGCGAACTCGGTGACGTACGCGGAGGGCGCGGCCCAGCCCAAGTCTCCGCCGGTCGCGGCGCTGCCCGGGTCGGTCGAGTACTTCTTGGCAAGCGCCGCGAAGTCGCCGCCCGCCTTGACCTGTGCGAGCACGGTCTGGGCGGTCGCCTTGTCGGTCGTAGCGAACAGGATGTGCTCGGCGTGTACCTGGGCCGGCGTCGCGAACTGCGACGCGTTCTGATCGTAGTAGCTCTTGATCTGGGCGTCGGTCACGGTGATGGCACCGGTGGTCACCTTGCTGGCGACGGCGTCACGGAGCAGGTTCACAGAGATCTGCTCCCGCAGGGAGTCCATCGTGAAACCGGCGGTCTTCATCGCGGTATCGAGAGCGGGCGCCCCGCCGTACTGGGTCTGGAGCTGCGCCACGTAGTCATCGATCTGCTGCGTGGTGACCGAGACGCCGAGCGTGGTCGCGGCCTCCTTGATCAGCTCGATGTCGATCAGGCCGCTGAGCACCTGCGCGCGATACTGCTGCTCAATCGCGACGCCGGCGGTGCCTTCGAACGACGCCGGCTGGGCGGTCTTCATGCGGTTCACCTGGTCGTCGACCGCCGACTTGGGGATCTCAACGCCGTTCACGGTGGCGATGGCCGACGCCGAGGGGCCGGACGCATTGCATCCGACGACGGCGACACCCGCGAGCGCGAGCAGAGTCACGAGCGCGACGGCAACGGGACGGGAGTAGCGGCGGGTCATGGACGCTCCTTGTCAAGCGACGGAATGTCAGGATTCCACAGTGTTTTGGAGTATAGCAGCCAGCGCGCCGAGCACGCCGTTCACCACGGGTTCTCCATAGCCGAGCGGCAGCTGCAGCTTGCGCTCGCGCTCGAGGTAGATCGCACCGAGGGATGCCAGGCGGCCCCTCTGCTCCGTATCGAGCAAGATCGACTGCACCACCACGCGGTTGCGAACCACGGCGACATTGGTGATGCCGAGCGCGCCCGCGAGCGCGCGGGCCCGGGCGACCCCGGCCAGGTTCGAGGCGACTTCCGGCAGTGGGCCATGTCGCTCGACCAGGTCGGCGACGATCGTATCGACCGCTTCGGGCGCCGCCGCGGCGGCGAACCGGCGATAGAATCGCACCCGCTCGTCCGCCGCCTTGACGTACTCCTCCGGGAGGAACGCCTTGACCGGCACGTCGACACGCACCTCGGGGTTGGCGATCTCGGGTTCCCCGCGCGCCTCCGACACCGCTTCGCGCAGCATCTGGGCGTACAGGTCGAAGCCAACGGCCGACATGTTCCCGTGCTGCTCGGCACCGAGCAGCGAGCCGGCCCCGCGGATCTCAAGGTCGCGCATGGCGACCTTGATGCCGCTGCCGAGGTCGGTCAGCTCGGCGATCGCGGTGAGTCGCTCGGCCGCCTGCTCGGTAAGCTGCTTCCCGCGGCTGAAAAGGAAGTACGCGTAGGCTTTCACGTGGCTGCGGCCCACACGTCCCTTGAGCTGGTAGAGCTGCGCCAGGCCGAGCCGCTCCGAGTCCTCGATGATCAGCGTGTTCGTGTGCGGGTTGTCGATGCCCGACTCGACGATGGTGGTGGCGACGAGCACGTCGATCTGGCCCGCGGCGAACCCCTCCATCACGCGCTCCAGCTGGTGTTCCGACATCTGGCCGTGCGCGACGCCGATAGACGCCTCGGGAACGAGCTCGCGCACCCGTGCCGACGCGGCCTCTATCGTCATGACCCGGTTGAAGATGTAGTAGATCTGGCCTCCGCGCGCGAGTTCGCGACGGATCGCGCCCTGAACGGTGTCCGCCTCGAACTCCCCGACGTGGACCTGCACGGGGAACCGGTTGGGCGGCGGCGTGTCGATGACCGACATGTCGCGCACGCCGCCGAGCGCCATCTGCAGCGTGCGCGGGATCGGCGTCGCAGACAGCGTCAGCACGTCGACTTGCTCGCGCAGGTTCTTCAGATGCTCCTTGTGCTCGACGCCGAACCGCTGCTCCTCGTCCACGATGACGAGCCCGAGCTCGTGCGGCACGACGTCGCGCGAGAGCAGCCGGTGCGTCCCTATCAGGATGTCGACGCTGCCCTCGTTGAAGCCCCTGAGGGCGGCTTCCTGCTGGGCCTTGCTGCGGAAGCGCGACAGCACCTCTACGTGCACCGGGAACGGCCCGAAGCGGTCCGTGAACGTCGTGAAGTGCTGCTGCGCGAGAATGGTCGTCGGGCATAGGACCATGACCTGTTTGTCGTCCTGCGTCGCCTTGAACGCCGCCCGGATCGCCACCTCGGTCTTGCCGTAGCCGACGTCGCCGCAAACCAGACGGTCCATCGGCTTGTCAGACTCCATGTCCGCCTTCACGTCGGCGATGGCGGAGAGCTGGTCCGGCGTCTCGATGTACGGGAACGACGCTTCCATCTCGCGCTGCCAGTTCGTGTCCGGGCCGAACGCGTAGCCGGTCGCCGCGCTCCGGCGCGCGTACAGGTCCACGAGGTCGAACGCGAGCTTCTTCGCTGCTGCACGCGCCTTGCCGGCCGCGCGCGACCAGTCGGCGGTGTTCAGGCGTGTGACGCGCGGCGCGCTCTGGTCCGGCCCCACGTACTTGGTGACGCGCTCCAGCTGCTCGACCGGCACGTAGAGCCGGTCGCCCTTCGCGTACTCGAGGAGCAGGTAGTCGCGTTCGGCGCCGAGGACCTCGCGGCGTGTGATCTCGCGGAACAGCGCGATGCCGTGCGTCGAGTGCACGACGTAGTCGCCCGGCTTGAAGTCGAAGGTGAGCGCCAGAGGGTCGACGCCCGACTGCTGGCGACGCGCGGTGCGGGGGTAGGCGTCGTCCACGCTGACGACCGCCAAGTGCGCATCCGGGACGACGAAGCCGGCGGGCAGGTCCGCCACTCCGACGTTGATCACCTTCGGGGTCAGCCCACCGCCGACGTCCCGGTCGCTTCCCGGCACGATGTGGCTGACGCCGCTGTATGTCGCCACCGGTAGTCCGGCTTGCGTGAGCGTGCCGATCAGCGTCTCGCGCTGTCGGCGGTCCCGCGCCAGGAGCAGCACCACGTTCCCGGTGTCCAGAAGCCCCTTCAGGCCGACGACCGTCTTGTTCTCGCCACCGGCCACGTCCGGGCGCCGCGACACGAGTTCCGCGTCCGCGGTCGCGCCCGCTCGCAGGATCGAGAGGAAGGTAAGGCGCTGGCGGCCGCCAAGGTCGAGCCTCGAGGGGGCAACGAAGTAGGCGCCGACGTCCTGAGCGGTGAGGTCCCCCGCGTCCTCGAACTCCTTGTACGCGCGGACGGTGTCGTCAAAGACCGCGCGCGGTTCCGCGACCGTCACCAGCGCATCCTTCGACAGGTACTCCGTCACCGAGGCGAGCTCGCGATAGACGTAGGGCAGGTAGGCCTCGACGCCGTCGAAGTAGACGCCCTGCTCGAGCATCTCAAGCTCGTGCGCGACGATCGGTTCCCCGAGGCTTCTCCGCTGCAGGTCGCGGAACCCGGAGCGGTACGGGTGTGCGACGTCCTTCGCCGTGCGGTTCGACAGCCGGATCTCGCGGCACGGGTACGCCTCGACCCCGGTGACGTCACCGACGCTCTGGCCGGTCGAGGGCACGTAGCGGCGCACCGACTCGACCTCGTCGCCGAGCATCTCCGCCCGGACCGGGAAGTGGCCGTCGGACGGGTAGACGTCGAGCGTTCCACCCCGCACCGCGAACTGGCCCGCATCCTCGGCAACCTCCACGCGCTCGTACCCCATCCGCGCGAGCAGGTCCGTGGTCTGCGCCAGGTCGAGCTCGATCCCCGGTGAGAGCACGAGCGGTGCGAACGCCTCCGACGCCCCGCGCGGCGGCAACATGCGCAGCAACCCGGCGGCCGAGGCGACCACGACCGCCGGACGGTTCTCCTGCAGGGCGAACAGCGCACGCGCGCGGCGGCCCGTGACGCGGGCGTCGCCCGGCTGGCGGGACCACGGCAGGTTCGCCGGAGCCGGCAACGGCAGGACCATCTCCAGGGGGAGGTAGGCGGTGAGCTGGCGCGCGAAACGTTCCGCCGCGTCGGCGCCCGAGACGACCACCAGCGTCGCGCGCGGGTTCGCGCGGAACGTCGCCGCGACGAGCAGCGGACGCACCGAAGGCGGCACCGCCAGCGTGAAGTCATCGCCCTCACGCAGCGCGGCCTGGGCCTTGAAGAACCCGGGGGCGCGCTCGAGCAGGGACGAGAGGTCTGCGAGCAGGGACATGCGGGTGCTCCTTCATGCGCGCGAGCGCGCGTGTCAGTCCTTCAGACAGCACAACGGCCCCGCGCCGGAGACCGGGGCGGGGTGCGAAACGTGCTGTGCGAGGGTATGCCCGCATGGGTGCGGGGTCAAGCGCGGGAGGCGGACCGCGAGGGCGCGGAAGCGCAAGCGCACGCGCGTGAGCCTCGCACGGACCGCCGCCTCGACGGCCGCTAGGGTGCGGTGAGCAGCAGGGTCAGGCGTCCGGTCACTTCGAGCGCCTCGACACCGCACGGGACGACGAAGTGGTCGCCGGGGCGGACCGCCTCTCCGTTCACCGTGCCGGACCCCTCGATCACCCCGCCCAGCGAGAACGGGCCGCCGGTCGGGATCGAGCAGGAGCCGCGCACCTCCCACCGTGAGAACGAGAACTGCTCGCCGCGCGGGTAGAGGCTGCGGGTCGCCGTCGCGTAGACCGCGACCTCCGGCGACGTCACCGCGGGCGCGCTGGGCACGGCGACGACCTCGAGCGCCTCGGCGACCTGAAGCCGTCGCTTCGCTCCGCCGTCGAGTCTGTCGTAGTCGTACAGGCGGTAGGTGACATCGGACGCCTGCTGTATCTCGTAGAACAGGCTGCCCGCGAGGATGGCGTGCACCGTGCCGGCCGGCACGGACAGGTAGTCGCCTTCGCGGACATCGACCCGCCGCAGCAGCTCGCGCCACCGGCCTTCAGCGGCCATGCTCGCGAACCGCTCCTGCGTCTGCGCGGTATGCCCGCCCACGACCTGGCCGCTCGACGGCGCCCGAAGCACATACCACGCCTCGTTCTTCCCGGCGCCTCCGCCGTGGGCCGCGTCGTAGGCGGCGTCCGGGTGCACCTGGACGCTCAGGTCCTCCCTGGCATCGAGGAGCTTGACCTGCAGCGGGAAGGCATCGCCGGCCAAGCCGCCGAACAGCTCGCGATGCCCGGACCACAGCTCGGAGAGGATCTCACCGGCGAACCGTCCGTCCCGGACCCGGCAATCCCCTTCGGGGCGCGCCGAGACAGCCAGGCATTCCCCGATACGGTCGTTCGGGAGGTCGAACCCGAACAGCTCACGCAGCCGGGAACCGCCCCATACCTTGGTGAGGAAGATGGGCTCGAGGAAGATCAGCTCTTCGAGCCGGGCGCCGGTATGCGCGCGGACGTCCGTCACTCGCCCCTCTTGGCAGCGAGGATGAGCTCCGCCACTTCGCGGATGGCGCCGTGACCGCCCGCGACGGTCGTTATGTAGTCCGCGGCCGCGCGCACGCAGGGGATCCCGTCGCTCACGCTGCAGCCGAACCCGACCGCCTCTATGACTGCGAGGTCGAAGACGTCGTCGCCCACGTACGCGATCTCGTCGAGCGAGAGCGAGTACTTCTCGCACATCTGGCGGATGACGGCCAGCTTGTCGCCGGCCCCCACGTGGCACTCGTCGAGCTTGAGCTTCGCGGCGCGACGCTTCACGAGCTCCACGTTCTCGTTCGTGATGATGCCTACGATGAGGCCCGCGCGCTGGAGCAGGTTGAACCCCACGCCGTCGCGCGTGTGGAACTTCTTCAGCTCGTCACCGGCCTCGGAGTAGTACATGCCGCCGTCGGTCAGCACTCCGTCGGAGTCGGCGAACAGCGCGCGGATCCTGGACAGGTCCCGCGCAGGCGGTTCGCCCGCTCTGCGTGCGAGCAGGGACTCTACGATCGTCCAGTCGGCCGGCTCATCGATCTCGAAGTACGTCGCCTCGTCCATCTCCACGAGGCCCACGCGCCCGGACAGCCGGCAACCCGAATCGAGCAGGGCTGCCCGCGACGTGATGTAGAACGCGCCGTTCTCGACGAAGAAGCCGTCGAACTCCTGGCGGCGCGGACGGGAGGCGAAGTCGTAGTTCACGGCCGCCGCGGAATCGGCTCCGGCCTTCCAGATGAAGCGCTTTTGGCGCACGACAGAGAGCACGGACTCGTAGGCGCCCGTCTCGAACAGCGCGACGCCCCGGTCGAGGTCCTCACCTGATAGCAGCGGCGAGGTGGCCTGGATGAGCACCATCGCGTCGAAGTCGTCGTTCTCGCGCGCGAACTCGAGCATGACCTGCTCGGTGGCGGCGGTGTCGGTCGCGCTTTCCGCGGAGCGATGGTGCACTTCCACCTTGGCGGAACCGAAGGCGGCCGCCACCTCTTCGATCAGCGGCGAGTCCGTGGACACCACGATCCGGGAGATGCTGTCGCACTCGTCGGCGGCCTTGATCGCCCAGTGCACGAGCGGCCTGCCGGCGATCTCCTTGATGTTCTTGAGCGGGATCGACTTGCTGCCCGCACGCACAGGGATGAACGCCGTGTAGCGGGCTCCCATGACTAGACCGCTCGGTACTTCAGCTTGTCCCGCTGGACCTTCTCGATCGGGAGCACTTCGCTCGACTTGTACGTGAGAGCCGAGTGGACGGCCGTGAGGTCGCGCTTGAGCTTCCGCAGACCCTCGGGTTCCAGCGAGGCTGCGTGGTCGGTGCCCTTCCACGTGCGGTCGAGCGTGTAGTGGCGCTCGATGATCGGGGCGCCCAGGGTGTACGCGGCGACATCTACGGCGATCCCCAGGTGGTGTCCCGAGAAGCCGATGTTCTTGACGAGGCCGCCGTAGGTGTCGATGAGGCGGCGGATCTCCAAGAGGCAGATGTCCTCGAAGGGCACCGGATACCCGGAGGTGCAGCTGAAGATCACGAGGTCCTTCGCGCGCCCCTCCTTGACGAAGAGGTCGACGATCTCCTTCTCCTCTTCGAGCGTCGTCATGCCGACCGAGATCTGGATCTCGCCCGGGTAGTTCCTGCACAGCCAGGTGAGCATCTCGAAGTGCGTGTTGCACGCGGACGGGATCTTGATGTCCACCGGGTCGAGAGAGGCGATCTCCTTCGCGGAGGTCAGGTCCCACACCGAGGAGCTGTAGATGAGACCGAACTCCTCCGCCCACACCTTGAGCTGCCGATGCTGCTCGAGATCGAACTCGAGGAACTCGCGATGGGCGCCATACGTGTCGCCGTAGGAGTTGGCGGGATTGGGGTGCGGAGCGTTGTATTGCTCCGGCGGGAGGAGCTCCTTGTTATTGCGCTTCTGGAACTTGACCGCGTCCACCTTGCAGTAGATCGCTGCGGTCTTGATGAGCTCGTAGGCGATGTCCATCTCGCCTTTGTGGTTGCAGCCGATTTCCGCGATGACGTGAGACGGCTGATAGGTCATATGCGGGCTCCTAGGGGCTCATGTGGCGCGGTCTCAGAATGGGGTTCAGGATACCACAGATCTGCTTCGACCGCGTTCAACGGCTGCGCAACGAACGCGCAAAATATGTAAAGACGCAGGTAGCCTATGCACGAGCGACGACGGTCTGATACGGAATCCTGTCCATACGATGCACCACACCCCAGCTGGCCGCCGACGCTGGATGTGGGCTTCCGATGGAGGAGCCGATCGAGGGACCCCCACGGCGATTCGCCCCTGCTACACTCGCGTTTGCCCGGGATGACGACGACCTCGGAGGGCCGGCGGCCGCGAGACGCGGACGCGGACGCGCACCGCGACACCGACCGGCGCCTGCGAGATCGACATAAGCCCGTGTGCGAGCGCTGCAGGCCACGACCGGAAGAGATCGGGAAGAGCTTCGATGGACAATGCCCGCCCCACCACGGCATCCGGCGCACCGCGCCTCAACGTCCTGTTCGTGGGCGGATACGACTCGACCAACTACGCCTACGTCGAGCTCGTGCGCGAGCTCATCGCGCGCGGGCACGAGTGCACGGTCGTCGTGGACAACGAACGCGACGTCGTGAACAACAAGATGTTCATGGCCGCAGGCATCCCCATGGTCCCGCTCGCGCGCTACTCGTTCGACGAACTGGACTCCGTGGACTTCGTCGTCACCGGTCCGTTCCTGCGCAAACAGGTCAAGAGGCTGTTCGCCGAGATCTATGCCCACCGCAAGTTCGTGGTCTCGTTCGCCAGCCTCTTCTCGTCCGTCACGATGTGGACGGCGCCCGACCTTCTGATCGCCAGCGGTGAGAGCAAGTTCGAGGAGTTCGCACGAAGCGGGCTTCGATACAACATGATCGCAGTCGGCAACCCGCAGTACGACCCGCTGGTCAGCGCCCGCCACAGCCGTCCGAGGATCGAGCTGGACGAGATCCGCAGGGTGCTGGTGGTCGATCAGGGCGCATACCCGCTGGGCGAGGCCGGCAAGGACCAGCTCGCTCAGACGCTCGTGAACCTCGCCCGCAACAACCCCGAGATGACGTTCCACATCAAGGCCCGCTATCTGCCTGACGAGGTCGGCGACCACCTGCACAGCGTCTCGGACCACCTGTACAGCTACCTGAAGGACGTACCGGACAACCTCGCCCTCATCCGGAAGCCCACCATCCTCGAAGAGCTGGTGCTCGACTACGACGCGATGATCACGATGTGGAGCACCGCACACCTCGATGCCGCCGTGCTCGGGCTCCCGCTGCTCCTGATCGAAGGACTGGACTCGGTCGACGTCTTCGACGTCAGGAAGCAGAGGATCGCGGACGCGTACGAGCATCTCCGCGACACCGGGTGCGTCGTCCACTGGAAGGACCTGCAGACCGGACCGTGTCCGTTCGGCTATGTCTCGGACCGGTATGCCCACGACGAGCTCTACGACATAGACACGCCGTGCGCGCCGCGGGTGGTGGACATCTTCGAGCGGATCTCGTCCGTCGTCCTGGAGCGTGGCGAGACGTTCGCGGAGCGGTTCCAGATGTCCTACCCGGAGTTCATGAGCGGCGTCGAGACGATGGCCACCCTCCCGATCGCCGCAGAGGAGAGTTGGCTGAACCACGTGCTGTTCCGGGAGATGAACTCGGTGCTGCAGGCGCTCGCCTTCGACCATCGCTGCATGGGCTACGCGCTCGACGCGAGCGAGATGCTGAAGTACGCGGACCTCGCCGTCGGCAGCGGAGCGACCGAGGAAGATGAGCGCCGCCTCGTGGAAGAGGCGCGCGACCTCGGCCTGCGCCTCAAGCAGAGGTACTTCGCGGCACACCCCGAAGAGGTGGCGCGCGACGTGTTCATCCAGGACTTCTATTTCGACTGGCTCCTACAGACCGAGAGGTACGACGACCTGTTCGCGTACGACGGACCGGTAGTGGCCCCGGTGAGCCTGGAGTTCAACCGAGGGATGGCGTATTCGAAGCGGGGGCACCGCCTCAAGGCGGCGAGACACCTGATCGAGTCTTTCGACCTGTCGCTGCGCAAGCCGGGCCGCGTTCTCAAGAAGGACAAGAACATCAGGACCCTGTTGTCTCGCACCGACCAGAGCCTCAGGACGCACGGGATCCTCTTCCTGATGAACCACTATCGGAAGTACGAGGCGCTCAGTCTCGTCGACGTCCCAGCCGTGCGCGGGCTCGACGCGCTGGTCTACTACAAGATGAAGGCCCTCGTCGCCCTGAAACGTCAGGACGATGCGAAGGCCCTCTACCGCGAGTATGCGGCGGCTGTGGCGCGCAAACCGGAGATGAGGAACCGTCCCGGCCTCGGCCAAGCGCTCCTCCGGCGCGTGGTGGCCGTGTACGGGGCGCTCGCGCGCGGCTACGCCAGGCGCATCCGCTGACGGTGCGCTACGCGCCCGCGGCGATCCTCCTCGACGCGACGACGCCGGCGCCGCCCGTCAGCGAGGTGCTGTACTCCACCAGGTCGATCGAGCAGTCGGTGCCGATCGTCACGTTCGCGCCACGCACCACTTTCGCGCGTGTGTTCTCGAGGTAGATCGTGTCGCCTTCTATCGTGTCGGCGGTCAGGTTCCGATCGCCGAAGAACGGCAGGAACGCCCACGGCTTCCCGAGCCGCACGTCGATGGTCTCGCCGCCGATGTCGTGGGCGTCACAGCCGCCGTACACCTTGATCGTCACGGTCCCCGCGTTGAGCAACCCTCCGACGGAGAAGACGCCGGACGCGTCGAAGACCTCCGCCTGCACATCGCCACCGATCTTGGTCGTGCCGGCGATCTTGAGCTGTTGTGCGTTCACGGAACCGGTAATCGTGCACGCGCCAGCCACCTTGAGGAACCCGGCGCCGACCCCGCCGCGCACATCAGCGTTCCCGCTCACGATGAACTCGTTGGCCTGCACGTCACCGTAGAACGTCCCGTTGCCGCTGACCTTCACGGTGGTGGCCACCACCTTGCCCTGCACGTCGGCGGTGCCGGCGATCTTCAGGGTCGTGGCGTCCAGGTCACCCCGCACAGTGCCCGCGCCTGCGATGACGACTTCCCCGTACATGCCGCCGGAAACGTCACCCGCGCCGGCGATCTTCGTGTTGGGCCTGTTCGTCGCTTCCATCTGTCCCACGTCCCTTCTCTATGCCTTCAATAGGGTTTTGAGCTGTTCGATCTGGGTCGGGATCGTGACGCGCGCCACGACCTTCGCGCTGCCTTCGACGACGAGTTCGGACGCGGTCGAGACGAGCAGCGCCGTCGAGACCCCCATCTTCCGGAGCAGCACGAGGTCGCAGTTCGTCTTCTCGCACGCCATCCAACGCTCTTCGAGTGTCGCAATCGCTGCGAGGGCCTCGTCGCGCCCGGCGTCACCGCTGGTCAGCAGCGTGTCAGCGACCGAGGCGGCCAAGAGCTCGGCGAACCGCAGCTCGCTCACGCCGGGATGACGTTCGGCGAACAGATCGAGTGCCGCGGCCGACACGACACCACGCGCCAGGATGTCGTCGCGCTGGAAGGTGTCCGGCAACGGCGCCGGCGAGACCGCCTCGGCGATGTCGTCGAGGGAGATGTCCTCATCCTTCATGGACAGGATCCGGTCCACCCGGGCGAGCATCTTGTCCTTCGGGAAGAACGTCTCCTGCCCCGTGAACGTGGACTTGCGGACGAACCAGTCCTCCGGGATGAGCCCCTTGCGCTTCCAGCGGTAAAGCTGGCCGTAGCTGATGCCCTTGGCGAGCAGCAGGTCCTTCTTCGAGATCAGTTCGGCTTCCATTAATGCGCACCTCCTTGTGCTTGTTGACACCGTAACAGCACATTGTTACGGTGTCAACAAGCACAAGGCGAAGCACAATACTCGCTGAACGGTGAGGTCTGTTACGCAGCCGGGCGGACCGGTCTTGGATACTCCTGCACCGAACTCGCCAAGCTCGGCGACTACAGCATCACGGGGCTCGACATCAGCGGCGCCTACTCGAGAAGCGATTTCGAGAAACTCGTCAGGGACTCCCCCTTAAGCGGTCACGACATCAGGACCGTTGGAGTCAACCTGTGCATGTCGCTGGTGAAGTGACCTGCTCCGCGTTGGACGCCGCGAGGGGCTACCCGTGGTGGTTCCACACATCCGACGCGATGGACGCGGGGTGCGCGGCCATCCACTCCTCGTGGTCGGGAACATCCTCGCCCACCACGTAGAGGAAGTGGTAGATGCCCATGTCACCGAGGAACTTGAAGCGGCTGCGCATGTCGCGCGCGGTCGCGTCGTACGAGTCGTGCGACCGAAGATAGGCCCTGAAGTCGCCGAACTCGCGCTCCAGCGTGATCATCTCGCCCGCGTTGTGGATCGTGGCCTCGATCTTCTTGCGATTGCGAATGATGCGTGAGTCCAGCAGCAGCGCTTCCACGTCGGCGGGAGTCAGTCCGGCGACGATCAACGGGTCGAACCCGTGGAACGCCTCGATGAAGCCCGGCCACTTTGCCTCGATGACCGCCCAGTTGAGTCCCGGCTCGAACACGACGCGCGTCATGACGGCCAGATAGTCGGCGAGCGACTTCGGGTCGATCTTCTCGGGAGCGTGCATCACGCGTCCTCCTGCGTCAGGCGCGGCCGAAAAGGCACCGCACGGGTATCCTCGTCCAGACATGCATGTACCCGTCGAGGGCGGAGTGGCGAGCCGATGACTCAGGCGATGACCAGACAGCAGCGCGCATGCGAAGCGATGCGCCGGCTGGGAGAACTGTACCCTGCGGCGCACATCGCGCTCGACTACGACGATCCGTGGCACCTGCTCGTGGCCGTGATCCTGTCCGCGCAGACCACCGACCTGGGCGTCAACAAGGTGACGCCGGTGCTGTTCGCACGGTTCCCAGGCCCTGCGGACCTGGCGGCCGCCGACGTCCTCGAGGTCGAGGCGATCGTGAAGCCCACCGGCTTCTACCACAACAAGACGAAGTCGATCATGGCTGCGGCGCGAATGGTCATGGCGGAGTTCGGCGGACGCGTGCCGGACACGATGGAGGAGCTGATGCGACTCCCTGGCGTGGCGCGCAAGACCGCCAACATCGTGATCAGCAACGCGTTCGGCAAGGTCGAGGGGATCGCGGTGGACACGCACGTGTTCCGCCTGGTGCACCGTCTCGGCCTCTCGGACCAGAGCGATCCGGACAAGGTCGAGCGCGACCTGACCTCGCTGCTGCCGCGCGAGGACTGGTTCCACGTAAACTACCGGTTCATCGACCACGGACGGGCGGTGTGCACGGCGAAGCGCCCCATCTGCGGCGCGTGCGTACTGTCCGACATCTGCCCTGCCGCGTTCACGGTGGCGGGCTGGCGCCAGCAGGCGTAGGCACGGGCCGATTGCAGCCGCGGCCGCGCGTGAGCGGACGCGCGCCCTACATGAAGAACGCGCCGAGCACTCCCGCGACGATGACCGCGGGCATCAGGTTGCCGACGGGAAGCCGCTTGATCCCCATGAGGTCCATGCCGATCGCGAGGATGAGCGTGCCGCCCACCATCGACATCGCGGAGATCACGCCGGCGGTCAGGAACGGCTGCAGCGCGCTGGAGCCGAGCGCGATGCCGCCTTGCACGATGATGATCGGGACGATCGAGAAGCCGACCCCGATGCCCAGCGCGCTCGCGAGCGCGATCGACGCCACACCGTCCAACAGCGCCTTGAGGTACAGCAGGTTCGGGGAGCCCATCCCATCCTGGAGAGAGCCGAGTATCGTCATCGTCCCGACGCAGAACAGCAGCGTGGCGACGACGAAGCCCTCCACCATCTGGTGCTCGCCCTCGCCCGCGGCCGCCTTGACCAGCGGGACGCGGACGGCGACGGACCGCAGCCAATGTCCGAAGCGCTCGAGGGCCGCCTCGACCCCGATCGCCTCGCCGAGAAGCCCACCGATCACCAGCGAACCGACGAGGACCAGAACCGCGTATTTCGACCCGGTTGCGTCCGCCTTGATGAGCCCGCCGATGACCATGGTGGCGCCGATCGAGAACGTGGAGAGCCCGAGCGCGTAGAACGCTATCTGGCGGAACCGGTCCGTGATGAACCGCCCGAACGCGAGCCCCACGGCTGTGCCGAGGATGACCGTGACGACGTTGGCGATGACACCGGATCCAGGCACTACTTCAGTCCTTCCTCAGGAAGCCAGACTCCCTCGAGTTCCTTCGTGATCTGCGCGTGCCCCTTCGGCAGGCCGCCGTGCGCCTCACGCTGCGCCGGCCGGCGCTTCGCGTGCGCCTGCTCCGCTGACTCGAACAGCGTCGAGGTCGGCAGGATCACCGTCGAACGGCCCTTGCGCTCGCGAACACGGGACTTCAACTCGCGGTCGGCGGTGACGATCGTCACCGGACCGGCCTCGTCCTCGGCCATCCGCACGATGAGGTCGTCCGCGATCCCGTCGAGCGAGAATACCGCCTCGACCCCGCCGATGTCCTCGTCGCCCGCGTTGTGGCCCTTGTCCCACACCACGACGATCCTGCCGGCTCCCAGCAACCCGCGGCCACGCGCCGCCAGCCGCCGCATGAGCGCGAGGCGCATGTCGTTCGGGAGCATGTGGCGCGTCGCCTCGTCCGCGCGCGTCACGTTGTAGCCGTCGATGAGGAAGAGCATCTGCTGTGACCGCGTCGGCGCTCTGCTACCCGGCCGAGCCCGCCCGGAACGACTTGGCCATGCTCTCGGCCAGCGTCACGAACTCCGACGGCATCATGATGATCGTGGTCGTGTTCTGCTCCGCGCCGACCTCCGTGATCATCTGCATGCGGCGCAGCTCGAGCCCGAGCGGGTTCTCCGTGATGATCTTCGCCGCGTCGGCGAGCTTGCTGGAGGACTCGAGCTCGGCTTCCGCCTTGATGATGCGGGCGCGCTTCTCGCGCATCGCCTGCGCTTCCTGGGCCATCGCACGCTGCATGCTGATCGGGATCTCGACGTCCTTCATCTCGACCATCTCTACCTTGACGCCCCAGGGCTCGGTCGCCTGGTCGACGACCAGCTGGAGCGACTCGTTGATCTTGTCGCGCTCCTTGAGGACCTCGTCGAGCACGTGCTGGCCGATGATGTTGCGCAGCGAGGTCAGAGCGACCTGGTACGAGGCCGCGTAGTAGTTGGCGACCGACACGACCGACTTGACCGGGTCGATGATCTTGAGCCATACGACCGCGTTCACCTTGACGGTGACGGAGTCTTTGGTGATGGACTCCTGGCTCTCCATGTCGACGGTCATCGTGCGCAGATCGACCTTGCGCTGCGTCTCGATGCCGAAGGGGATGAGCCAGTACAGTCCCGGACCGCGCGTTCCCATCAGCCGGCCCAGCCTGAAGACGACGGCGCGCTCGTACTCGTTAGCCACCCGCAGGCCCGAGATGCCGGCCACGATCACGAACAGAACGAAGATCCCGAAGCAACTCCCGATGAACTCGCCCATCGCAGAACCCCTTCCCCCGGCGCGCCGCGTGGTGCGGCGCGCTCACCTACCGCGGATCGACCTCTTCCAGCAGGACGCATCCGGCCGGCGGAGTCGTGCCTTCGTCATCGCCGGACACGGTGTCACCCATCGCGTGCTGCAGTGCGTCCGCGGCGACCCGCTCCTTCGCCGACATGAGCCATGCCGCGATCTCCTGCCCACCGTCGAGAAGCGCGAAGTGCTGTATCGCGCAACCGGACCAGTCACTCTGAGCGACGCCGAGCTGGTCCACCGCACGCCAGAAGAGGCAGAACTCCTCTTCGCACAGTACGTCCCGCTCCCCGTTCGCCAGGCTGAGCATGCACTGCGCCATAACCTCGACCCCTTCCTGGGCGCGACCGGACTGCCGCCATTGTAGCGGCTGCCCCAAGGAGACCGGTCGCATGCCCCGCGGACTCAGGTCGCTCCAGCGGCGCGCGGTGCGAGTCCGCTGGAAGCGACGCGTCACTTCACCGTGATGTTGGCCGCCATCGAGGGATGGATCGTGCAGTGGATCGGGAACGATCCCGCTGTCTTGAACACCTGGAAGAAGGTGGCCCAGGGGGTCAGCGCGCCGGTGTCGAACCCGGTCCCGGCGATGTCGTGCGTGACCATGTCGTTGTTCGTGAACGCGACGGTCCCGCCGACGGCGACGGTTATGTCGGACGGGTTGATCGACATGTTCTTCAGGGAGACCTCCGCCGTGTTCGGCGCCGGGCCCGTGCTGCCGGAGGGCGTCGTCGAGGAGGAAGGTGCCGCGGAACAGCCCGCAAGAAGCACGAGGGAGACGAGCGCGATCGCGATCAGCGTCGGTCGAAAGTGCCGCATGGCGTGATATCCCTTCGGTCGGTTCGTGGTGAACGTGGGGTGCATACCCTCCCCCGACGGTCGCGCTATCCTCTGACCTGACCGTCTCGTCCGAGGCGCGAAGGAGCACCAGTCGTGAGCAACCGGCTCGAGGACTCAGCAAGCCCCTATCTGCGTCAACACGCGAGCGACCCGGTCGACTGGTACGCATGGGGCGAGGACGCTTTCGCCCGCGCGCGCGAGCTGGACCGCCCCGTGCTGCTGTCGTGCGGCTATTCCGCGTGCCACTGGTGCCACGTGATGCAGCGCGAATCGTTCCGCGACGATGAGACCGCGGCGCTGATGGACGCGGAGTACGTCGCGGTCAAGGTCGACCGAGAGCTGCGGCCGGACGTGGACGCGATCTATCAGGACTACGTGGCGGCTTCGACCGGCTCCGGGGGTTGGCCGCTCACCGTCTGGCTCACGCCCGACAGGCTGCCGGTGTTCGGCGGCACCTACTTCCCCAAGGATGCGCGCCCGGGGATGATCGCATTGCTCGAGGCGCTCGACGCAGTGGCGCGGTCGTGGCGGGAGGACCGCGCGGACGTGGAGCGCACGTCCGCGCAGGCGCTCGCGTTCCTTCGGAGCAGATCGGCTCCCCGCCCCGAGGGCCCGATGGACCGCGCGATGCTGGATGCGACCGCTGAGGTGCTCCTGCAGATGCAGGACGTCGTGCACGGAGGCCTTCGCGGCTCGATGAAGTTCCCGCAGCTCCCGGTGATCGAGTTCCTGTGCGCCTATGCGCGGCTGGTCCCGGACATCGAGCTGCTGCTGGCCATCGAACGCACGATGCTCGCGATCGTGCGTGGCGGGATCTTCGACCAGGCCGGCGGTGGCGTGCACCGGTACGCCACCGATACGGAGTGGCGAGTGCCCCACTTCGAGAAGATGCTCTACGACCAGGGGCTCCTGCTGTCCGCTCTGGCCTCGGCGGCGCCGTTCGCGAGCTCGCCGGCGATCGCGGACGAGTATGCGCGTGCCGCTTCCGC
>DATCGP010000005.1:0-24656 GCA_036508875.1 Coriobacteriia bacterium
GCGGGACCGCAACGAGACGCACCTCCGTAGGAAGCAACCGCTGGAGAAGCTGACGCCGCTCCGGAAGTTCCCCCAACCGCTGCTCTCCCGGAAGCGCCACGACAACATCATCATCACGCTCCGGGGACTCTGCACCTTCTGCTTCGAGGAGCGCTGGCTGGAGTCGAACCCCGGCGAACACCTGCGCTGGCAGGGCTACATCAAGCGGGCCTTCGCCATCCCCACCTACGATGAGACCGTCCAGCTGCTCAAAGTCATCGACCCCTTCTTCCGGCCACTCGTGGAAACGGCACTCTATACCGGCTGCCGGATGGGTGAGCTCCTGGCCGCCGAACATAGCTGGATTGACTGGGGCCACGGCCGGCTCAACGTGAACGGCAGCTACACCCACGGGCATCTCAACGACACCACCAAGTCCGGCGACACCCGTGTGGTGCCGCTCCCGAAGCGGCTACTGACAACACTCAAGAAGTGGCAGACCGAGTGTCCCAGCGACACCATTCTCTTCCCCAGTAAGGCGGGCAATCGACTGAGTCTGGACACCTTCCGTGAACGGACCTGGAATCCCGCGGTGGCCGCCATCGGGCGTCCCGAGCTAAGTCCTCATTGCCTCCGTCATACTTTCATAACCTGGGTCGTGCGGCAGGCACCGAAATCCGGGGCCACTTCACTGGCTATCGCCCGTGTCAGCGGCCACAAGCAGATATCAAGTGTCGAGTGGTATGTGGAAACCTGGAACGACCAGCTGGATGCCATCGCCCGGGGCTTCGACGAATCCAAGGAAGACCTCAATCTCCGGCTCAAGGGTCTGTCCACCGAACAGCTGCTGACGGACTGGGACAACCTCATCAAGAACTTCGTCAAGAAACCCGAAGCCGAGTCGGAAATCGTCCCCAAACCCAAGAGCAAGGGCATCGTGCTAAAGGGGAAGAAAGCCAAGCAATTTCCCAAGGGCTAGCGCTCTCACCGTCTCCCCCACCACCTCGTGAGCACGGCTTCGGGTGCTGTTTCGGCCGTTTCAATTGGACGGGGAATTGGATTGGGTAGGATTTCGTAGCACGAAACAAAGAAGCAGGCCAGACCGTCGAGGCTCTGACCTGCTTGAATGCTTTGGTAGCGGGGGCCGGATTCGAACCGACGACCTTCGGGTTATGAGCCCGACGAGCTACCAGACTGCTCCACCCCGCAATATGAGTCCGCCGAAAGCGGCGACCACGAACAATAACACCCGGGCTACACCCACGCAAGGCTTCACGGCAGTTGCCGATCGACGATGGCACCCGCCCACTTCACGAACCGACGCGACTGGTCGACGAGTCGGCGCGCTTCCACATCGGTGAGCGGGCGCTGCTCGTAGGCCACATCGTTCTTCTCCTTGAGCAGCCCCGTGAGCTGTCTGCGCTGAGTCGCGGTGAAGTCGCGCACATGCGCTGCGAGCAGTTCGACAACAGCACCGTGGTCCTGCGACACGCTGCGAATGCCCGCGACCGCGATCAGCGCCGCATCCGCGCCGCAGATCCCTGCGTGGATGGCATCGAGGCCGGCGGCGTGCCATCGCTCGGAGCGCAGCGCCCAGTCCGCCGTGTCGACGAGCTCATGAGCCATCTTGAGCGATCTGCGCGCCTCCCCCTTCGGGACGTCTCTGGCCGGCTCACGACGGGGCATGACGGCTCCACTCGTACGGCCAGAGGCCGCTGACCACGACACCGTCCCGTTCGATGTCCGCGAACAGCGACGGTGCCGTCCGGCACAGGGCCGCCGCTTGGGCAAGGTCGTAGATCAGAGGCGAGAGCGAGGCTCCCCATCTTCTGTAGAAGAAGTTCGCTTGGACGGTGGCCGCTTCGTCTACCTGCGCCTTCGCATCCGCGTCAGATGCCACCAAGACGACGTCGATGTCGCTGTCCTCTTCTTGCTCGTCTCGCGCATAGCTGCCGAACACAACCACGGACACGCACAGCGGACCAAATGCGTCACGGAGGTCACGCTCAAGCTCGTCTCCCAGCGCTTCCTGAGCGAGGAACACCGGATCGACGATGCGCTGGACGTAGGCGTTCTCACGGACGATCCAATGAACCTTTGCCCACCCGACGCGGTTGCTCATGACGAGCCCGATCGACTCCAACTCCGCCAGCGCGCTTGAAGCCGCAGGTTGCGACAGGCCTGCGTGACGGGCCACCTGCGCCGTGTTGAGCGGCACGCTCACGCCATGCAGCACTCTCAGCACCCGCGTGCGGCTACGCGTGCCGAAGATGGACTCGATGTCGTGCGTCGCTCTCATGACGCTAAAGTAAACCTCCAACTGATAAAAGTAAAACTCATTCTATCGAACCTTTGGTTTAGTCCCTGTGAGCGCCGCTCGCACTGAGTCCAGCTAGCGACCGAGTCCTAGCTCCGCCATCGTCCGCGCCGCCGCCTCCGGTTCGCTCGACTCGAGCGCCCTCAGGCCGGCGAGCCCTCTCTTCACCCAACCCGCCCCGTGAGCGGAGACTGCGCCCCACGCGATCCTCAGGTCGCCGCGCCGCTCGTCAAGGACGACTTCCAAGACGCGGGCCGCCTGCCACAGGTCCTTCTCCCTCTTGGCGTGCATCGCTGCGGGCCGCTCGTTGGCCACGATCAACTTGTGCAGGGCGAAGCGCGCGGGAGATGGCACGCTCACCAGGACGGCGCCTCCATCGATCGCTGCGGCGCTGACTGAGTCCTCCATCACGTAGTCCAGGAACTTGAGAGGTTGGGCCCACGCGTTGAAACGCCGGATCAACACGTCGCGTTGGCCAGAGCGCACGGCGGGAGCCAGCAAGTCGACGCGCAATCCCTGTCCCCGGACCTTGAACGACGTCGTGTTCCCCGTCGGATCGAGCGCAGGAACCGGCAGGAACCCCATCTCCAACCTGTCAAGCACGCTCGGCAGATCCGTGTCGTCGCTACCCACCGCGACGCTGATCGAGTTCGAAGCCGCGATGTCGACGTCCTGCGTCCGCAGTCCGGTACCGCCCCAGTCGACACCGAGCACGTTTCCCAACACGACGAAGGCATGGGTGCCGACAAGCACTCCACCCAGCCTGAACACCCCGCTATCAGCGAGAGCCCTGATCACGCGCGCGGAGGCCGCGTCGGTCCGCAGGGCTCCTCCGGTCCGCAGCAGCGCGGACATGCGCTCAATCCCAGCCACGTCGGGAGCGGCAAGACTTCGCTCGTCCGCGTACCGCTGCGCCAACGCGTCCAGATGCTCGGATCTGCGCCCTATGTACGATTGGCGGCGCTTGCCACCTGGATCGACCTGCTGGAAGTAGTAGTAGTCGGCGCCCTTGATCGTCTTGAGCACGAAGCTGCCGGGCGCGTGTCCGAAAGCCCTCTGCGCCTCGAGAGCGACGAGGCGGTCGAGCAGCTCCGCGTACAGGGTCTGCACTTCTATGGGTTGCTTTCGCATTGCGACCTCCGAGAGTTATACGCACAATACCAATACTGTGCGTATAACTCAACAGACCGCCAGCCGGGCTGCCCTGATCGTCTAGAACCGCTCTGGCCCCCTGCGGAAGTCGTTGTCCGCCCCACGGAGGAAGCCACGCATACGCGGTGCCACATGCGCACGCAACCATCCGGCCAGCTCGTCTTCCGCCATCTCCCCCGCCGCGAGGTCCAGCACGACCGTGACGACCTCCGTCTGCGGCGCCTTGAGATCGAAACCGTTCAACCCCAGGAACACGACCATCACCAAGAAGGCGACCCGCTTGTTGCCGTCGTTGAATGGATGATTGCGAGCGAGGCCGTATCCGATCGCGGCGGCAAGCGCAGGCAGGTCGGAGTCAGGCTCGTAGGCGAACCTCTGCCGCCCGCGTGCAAGCGCGGACTCGAGCGCGCCCTCGTCGCGCACACCGGGCATCCCACCGTGTGCGCGGATCTGTTCGAAGTGAACAGCCTCTGCGACGAGCGAGGAGACCCAGCGCGGTTCGCGATCCATGTCGCGCCCGCTACTTCGCGAGCTCGCGCAGTGCTGCGCGATAGACGCCGGCAGCCTCGGCAGCGATAGAGAGTGCCTCTTCGGTGTCCGGGTCGTACGGGGTCAGCAGGATCCCGCGGTCGGTCTCGATGGCAAGGATCGTGTCGCCCGCGGACAGGTGCAGGCGGTCTGCCATGTCCTTGGGCAGCGTGGCGCTGATCGATCCGCCGGCCTGGCGCAGCTTCAGTTCGCGAGCCATGGTTCCTCCGTAAGAACGAGTCTCCTTGCGGATGCGAGTGTAGCACAGAAGTGCTACCATGCCTCAGCCGAGCCGATCGATTCGTGCGATGCCGCTGAACTGCGCTTTCTCCATTATCTCAACGCGTTGAGATAATCATCTCAATGGCGCGGCGCTCCCCGGGCCGCGGTCTACCTATTCGGGTCGGCTGCCGGTAAGGCCGTCGTGCGACTCTGGATCCTCCAGCGGCCGCGACCCGGAACACGCGATACCGAATGATGCCCGACTCCGCCCCCACCTTCGCCCAGGCCTGGGACCGCTGGCTCGCCTACCGCAGCGTGAGCCAGCGTCCGCTGCGCCTGTCCACGCTCGCCGACTACCGCAGCGCGTACCGCCGCCACATCGGCCCGCGCATCGGCCGCCTTCCGCTGGCCGACATCGACGGCTCCACGATCGCCGACCTGGTCGTCACACTGGGCGACGACGGCGTGGCCGCCAAACGCCTCTCCAACGTGCTCGTGCCGCTGCGCGCGTGCCTGAGCTGGCACCACCGCATCGGGACCTTCGAGCGCAACCCCGCCGGATGGTTCGACGCCGCGGCGCCCGCCGCCGACGAGAGGCGCATCCTCTCGATCGACGAGGTCGAGCGCCTCGTGGCGGCCACGCCCGCCCCCTACCGCGCGTTCGTGGCCACCGCCGCCTGGACCGGGATGCGCCTCGGGGAGCTCCGGGCGCTGACGTGGGACGACGTCGATCTCGCCTCCCGCCTCATCACCGTGGACAAGACCCGGTACCGCCAGCGCGTGCAGCGCTCCACCAAGAACGGCGAGTCCCGGACCGTCCCGATCCCTCCTCATCTCGCGAGCGAGCTCGCCGCCTGGCGCGCCGCATGCCCGCGCCACCCGGAATACCTCGTATTCTGCGGCCCGCGCGGTACGCCGCTCGATGGCGACGACTTCCGCCGGCGTGTCTTCGCGCCCGCACTGGCGCGCGCCGGCCTCGACCCCGCCACGCGCATCCACGACCTGCGGCACACCAGCGCCTCGCTGTACCTGGCGAGCGGCGCGACGGTGCGCGAGGTGATGGAGATCCACGGGTGGAAGCGGATGGAGACGGCGCTGCGCTACCTGCACACGACAGCTCCGCTGACCGACGCGGCCGAACGGCTCAGCGCCGCACGCCTCGAGGCCCTCACCACCCACTCCCACGGCCGCACCTGACCCCGGACAGGGCACCGCCCGCTCAGAGGGGGCACTCTGGCGGGCGGTCTGCCCTCGTGCAGGGAGGGGGTCGGCGGAACGGGGGAGGTCTCGCCTGAACACATCTTCGCGCCCGCCGGTGTCACCGGAATGGGCTGCGAATGGACATCCTGGCGGCCCGGTGTGGAGGAACGGTGGACGCCACAGCGGCATCCCGCGCCTGCGCGCCCGAGCACTCCCGCGCCCATCCGCCCGCACCGCGTCCCGACGCGCACGCGGGGCGCCGCTCTGTCGAGCGACGCCCCGCCGGAAGTCCCGCAACGAACGCTCCTACTGGTACCGCAGCGCCTCGATCGGGTCGAGCTTGGACGCGCGGCGCGCCGGGTAGTAGCCGAACACGATTCCGATGCCGGCGCACACGCCGACCGCGAGCAGCACCGACTGCATGGTCACGAGCGGGCTCATCAAGCCCGTGGCCTTGATGATCTCGGCACCGCCGGCTCCGAGCAGGATGCCGATCACCCCACCCGTCAGGCAGAGCGTCACCGCCTCCGTCAGGAACTGCGATGTGATGTCCCGCGGCCTGGCGCCGATCGCCTTGCGCAGCCCGATCTCGCGCGTCCGCTCGGTCACCGTCGTGAGCATCATGTTCATGATGCCGATGCCGCCGACGAGCAGTGAGATCCCCGCGATGGAGGCGAGCAGCAGCGTGAAGGTGCCGGTGATCGTCGACGCCGTCGAGAGGATGGCCGACTGCGACTGCACGTTGAATCCGGGCTGGGTCGGGTCCTTGACGTTGTGCGCGCTGAGCATGGCGGTGGTGATCTCGTTCGTCACGTTCGTGACGTCACCGGCCGTCGCCGCCTGCACGGTGATGCTGTCCAGGTTCGTGTTGCCGGTCATGTACCGCTGCAGCGTGGTCAGCGGGATGTAAACGACCTCGTCGGCGTTGAGGAAGCTCGAGCCGCCCTGGCTCTTCGTGATGCCCACGACGGTGTAGGTGACCCCGCCGATCCGCACCTCCTGGCCGATCGGGTCGGCCCCGGTGCCGAACAGGTCGGTCACGGCCGTGGGCCCGAGCACGCACACCTTGGCGGAGCTGCGGTTGTCCTCGGTGCCGATGAACGAGCCGCCCGTGGTCGTGATCCCGTTGACCGAATCGTAGTTGTAGCCGGCGCCGATCACGCGGAGGTTCACGCTGACGCCGGGGGCCGCGACCGCGGACTGCGACTGGTTGCTCTCCGAGACGCTGGCCACGCCGGGCAGGCTCTCGATGAGCGTCACGTCGGCCTGGGTCAGGGTGACGGCACTGCCGCCGCCTCCGCCGCCGCGCGCCCCTCCGCCGCCGAACCCGCCGAAGCGGCCGCCGCCGGAGGAGACGGTCAGCAGGTTGGCGCCTGCCGACGAGATCGAGGAGGTGATGGAAGCCTGCGCCCCCTGGCCGATCGAGACCATCAGGATGACGGCAGAGATGCCGACCACGATGCCCAGGATGGTGAGCGCCGAGCGCACCTTGTTGTTGGTCACCGACAGGAACGTCTCGTGGAAGAGGTCGTAGAGGCTCACAGGACCACCTCGGCCGAAGGCGCGTCGTGCTCGGCAGCGGCCTCGCTGCTGACGATGAGCCCGTCGAGAAGGTGGACCGTGCGGTCCGCGTGGGCGGCGACGGAGTGCTCGTGCGTGATGAGGACGATGGTGCGCCCCTGCTCCTGGAGCATACGGAAGGTGGCGAGGATGATCTCGCCCGTCCGTGTGTCCAGGTTGCCCGTCGGCTCGTCCGCGAGGATGATCGCCGGGTCGTTCACCAGCGCGCGGGCGATCGCCACGCGCTGCATCTGCCCGCCGGACAGCTCGTTGCTTCGATGCGTCCAGTGCCTCTCGTCGAGACCGACGGCCTGGAGCGCGCTGATGGCCTTGTCCTCCCGGCGCGCCAGCGGGACCTTGGTGTAGATCATCGGGAGCTCGACGTTGCGCAAGACGGTGGCTCGCGGGAGCAGGTTGAAGGACTGGAACACGAACCCTATGCGGGTCGCCCGTATCTCGGCGAGCTGCTCGTCGTCGAGCTCCGAGACGTCCACGCCGTCGAGCGTGTAGGTGCCTGTCGTCGGCGTGTCCAGACAGCCGAGGATGTTCATGAGCGTGGACTTGCCGGAACCCGACGGGCCCATGATCGCCACGAACTCCCCGCGCTCGACCGCCAGCGACACCCCGCCGAGAGCAGGGGCTTCGTCAGCCGCGGTCGAGTAGATCTTCACGAGGTCCTTGACCTCGAGGATCGGGGCCACGTCTGCTAGCCCCGCCCGAACAGGATCCCGAGGCCGCCACCGCCGGCACGCGTGCCGCCCGTCCCGGTCGTGGTGGAGGAGGTGCCACCGATCAGCACTGTCTGGCCGGCGGTCAGCCCCGACAGTATCTCGGTCTGCGTGCCCACGACGACACCGGTCTTGACGTCGACCTGCGTGATGGCGCCGGTCGTCGTGTCGCCGACGAGCACGTACTTGCCCTGAGTGGCGGTGTCGGAGCGCACGGCTGCCGAGGGCACGACGAGCGCGTCAGGATGCGCCGCGGTCGTGATGACGGCGGTGCAGCTCATCGTCGGCCGCAGACGCGCGTCAGGGTGAGTGAGACTGATGCTCACGTTGTAGGTGACCACCCCGGAGGAGGAGATCCCGGTCGGAGCGATCGAGTTGACCGTTCCCGACTCGACCACGTCGGACAGAGCGTCGAACGTGACGGCCGCGGGCTGGCCCACCTTGACGTTGACGAGGTCGATCTCGTTGATGCTCACCTGGGCGTAGAGCGTCGAGAGGTTGGATATCTCGACCGCGCTGTTGGAACTCGACCCGGCCGAAGCCGCGGACGAACCCGAGCTGGACGAGCTGTTCCCGGAAAGCGACTGGCCGTTCTGGGCGTTGAGCACGGTGATGACGCCGGAGACCGGTGCGGTCACGGTGCGTGCATCTGCGTCGTCCTCGGCCTGCGACAGGGCGGTCTCAGCCGACGTGATGCTGCCGGCGGCGGCGGTGCGTCCGAGCTTCGCGGAGGCGAGCTGCTGCTTGGCGACCGCTACGGCGCCGGAGTCGACCACCGGGGTCGCCGTGCCGACGGCCGAGGGGTGCTGCGCCTTGTGCAGGGTGTTCTCGGCCTGGAGAACGCTGGCTTTAGCATTGGAGTACTGCTGCTTCGCCTGCGTGAGGCTGTTCCTGGCGCGCGTGACCGCCGCGTCCAGGTCGGGGTTCACGATCTTGAACAGCAGGTCGCCCTTGGTCACCGTGTCGCCGAGCTTGACCGACAGGCTCTTCACGGTACCCGTGATGCTCGGCTGGACCTCCGTGGCCTCGGAGACGACACCGTTGCCGGTCCCGCTGACGGTGACATTCAGGGTGGTCTTCTCCACCGTCGCAGTCGTGTACGTCTGCGCGGTGCCGCTGCTCGTGAACATCTGTATGACGATGGCTGCCACGGCCACCACCACGACCGCCAGCACCGCCCACCAGATCCAGCGGCGCCGCCGCTTCTTCGGCACTCCGACCGCGCTCACAGGTCCATCACCATCTCGGACATCTCAGATCCCCTCCGCGTGCATCGTGGACTCGGGACGGTGCGCGGCGCCCGCGCGCCGCGCACGGTTGTCAGAGCCGTCGGGCTACTGGCCGGGCGTCGTGCCGCTGGGCGCGCCCGTCGTGCCGCCGGTGCCGCCCGTGCCGCGCTGGAACGTGCCGTTCTGGAACTGCGCGCGGTTGAAGCCGCCGGCGCGGAGGTTGACTCCCATGAACGGAAGCGCCGTGAGGACCACGAGGACCAGAGTCACGACCGCGAGCACGATCACGGTGATCCAGATCGTCTTCATCTTCTGCTTCATGTCGGCGACCGCCTCGCCGAGCTCCTTGACCGCCAGCGCCTGCTGCGCGTTCGCGATGACAGGGTTGCCCGCGGGGACGGGCGTCGTGTCCTGGTCGCTCATCTTGGTGCCTTCCTTTCGGGGTTCTTCCCAATATCCATACGAGCGGAGGGCGATCCCGCTCGAGCTTCCATGCGTCCGGACAAACCGTGCCGCCTATACCCTACCGGCGCTCGGCACCCTTCGCGTCCACCCGGGGTGTCGGATCCGGAGTACGACTGCGGGAGTATGCGCGGCGCGACGGCAGCTAGGCTCCACGGGGCGTGACGAGCCCGGTCTCGTAGGCGATCACGACGAGCTGCGCTCGGTCGCGCGCGCCGAGCTTCATCATCACCCGGCTCACGTGGGTCTTCGCCGTCGCCGGGCTGATCACCAGCTCCGCCGCGATCTCGTGATTCGAGAGCCCGCGCGCCACCAGACCCAGCACCTCGCGCTCGCGCTCGGTCAGCACCGACAGCGCCTCGGGAGGCGTGCGGTGCGGATCGGGCCTGGTCGCGAACTCCTCGATGAGCCGCCGCGTCACGCTCGGCGCGAGCAGCGCGTCACCGTCGGCCACGACGCGAACCGCCTGCAGCAACTCGTCGGGATCGGTGTCTTTGAGCAGGAAGCCGCTCGCGCCGCTCCTCAGAGCCTCGAAGACGTACTCGTCGATGTCGAAGGTCGTCAGGATGATGACGCGGGGGCGCTCGGGCCCCGACGCCACGATCTCACGGGTCGCCGCGAGCCCGTCCATCTCGGGCATGCGGATGTCCATGAGCACCACGTCCGGGGAGGTGGTCCGGGCCAGCGCCACGGCTTGGATGCCGTCCGACGCCTCCCCCACGACCTCGAGGTCGGCGGCGGAGTCGATCAGCACGCGGAAGCCGGCGCGCACGAGCGCCTGGTCGTCCGCGATGAGCACGCGGGTCATCTAGACGCTCCTCGATGCGATGGGAAGGACGGCGCCCACGCTCCAGCCGCCGTCAGGGCGCGGGCCCGCGGCGAAGGTGCCGCCGAGCGCGAGCGCGCGCTCCCGCATGCCGGCGATGCCGTGTCCTTCGGCCTCGGCGCGCACCGGGGAGCCGCTGCCGTCGTCGGAGACCTCGATCCTGAGAGCGTCCTCCGACAGGTCGAGCTGCACCCTCACCGATGCTGACCCGGCGTGGCGCAGGACGTTCGTAAGCGCCTCCTGGACGATGCGGTAGGCGGACGCGTCGACGATCGCGGGCAGCGGCGCGGGAAGCGGCAGGCCGGCTATCTCGACCCTCAGTCCGGCGTCACGAAGGGGGCGCACCAGGTCGTCGAGGCGGGCCAGCCCGGGCGTGGGGGCGAGCGGCGCGCCGACGGCCGCATCCCCGCTGCTGCGAAGGACGCCGAGCATGCCGCGCAGCTCCTGCAACGAGTCGCGGGACGTCTCGCGGATGGCGGTGAGCGCGTTGCGCGCCGCCTCCGGATCGGTGTCGAGCACGTGCAGCGCGACGCCCGACTGGACGGCGACGATGGAAAGCGAATGCGCGGTGACGTCATGCAGTTCGCGGGCTATGCGGAGGCGCTCGTCGTCGACCCGGCGGCGCGCCTCGTCCTCGCGCGTGCGCTCGGCCTCGGCCGCGCGCTGCTCGACCTCCTCGACGTACGCGCGGCGGTTCCGCGTCGCGTCGCCGATGGCCGCGGCGACCGCGAACAGCGCCGTGTTTCGGATCAGGTCCGCCCAGAACACGGCGTTGCCCCAGTCCGGAAGGGCGCTCCAGACGATCGCGACGACGCACGGCACGGCGATGAGCGCCAGCTTGCGGCGGTCGATCAGCGATGCCGCGGTATACAGCGCGAGCAGAGCGCCGGCGATGGCGAGGCTGGGCGGGAAGTGGAGGAACTGGTACAGGACGATGGCCGCGCTCACGCCGACGAGCACACCTATCGGGTACCGGCGCCTCAGCGCCAGCGGGAGGATGCACAGCGCCACGAGCGCGAACGCGAACAGGGGCGTGCTGGCCTGATGTTCGAACAGCGGAGCGACTCCGGGGGGCACGCGCCGCCCTGAGTCGCGCAGCATGTCGGGGACCCACATGCCGGCCCACACGACGATGAGCAGCCCCACTGCGAGGGCTGTGTCGTACAGGAGCGCCAACCGCTGCGAGCGGGGCGCCGAGTGTGTGGTCGCATCGGTCATGCGCTGATGGTAGCCCCTGTCCGGCGCCCGCACATCGCGCCGTTGGGGTACACGGTCTGTACGACCACAGGCGTACGCGCGGTCCGCGCCGAGGCCAGCCGCTATCATGTCCGAGGTGCGCTGCGCCGTGCGCGCCACCGCGACCCGTCGCGGACCTACGACCGACTCGGGGGCGCACGTGAACGGTTTCTGCCAGGAATGCCTTGATGCCGCGGTCGCAGCGGGCGCGTCGTACGCGGACGTGCGCGTGACCGACACGACGACCCAGTCGCTGTCCGTCCGTAACGGCGTGGTCGAAGGCGTGCAAGGCCGCACGTCTGTCGGCTTCGGCGTCCGCATCATCGCCGACGCCGCGTGGGGGTTCGCGTCATCGTCGGACCTGTCCGCCCAGTCCGCATCCCGCATCGGACGCGAGGCCGTCGCCATCGCGCGCGCGTCCGCACGTGTGGCCGCGCCCCCGGTCGAGCTCGCGGCCGTCCGTGCCGCGCGCGCCACGTGGAGCGGCCTGTGTGCGATCGACCCATTCACCGTCTCCACCGACGACAAGCTTTCCGTGCTGCTGGCCGCCGACGCAGCGATGCGCGCGGTCAAGGGCGTCGCCCTGACCACCGGCTCGATGGAGTTCCTGAAAGGCCGCAAGACGTTCGCCAGCACCGAGGGCGCATACATCGAGCAGGACTGGTGCGAGAGCAGCGCCGGTATCACCGCGTACGCGATCGACCAGGGCGAGGTCATGAGCCGCTCGTATCCGAACAGCCATGGCGGAGCAGGTTTCCAGGGCGGGTGGGAGACGATCGCCGCGCTCGACCTGCCCGCCGAGGCGCCGCGCATCGCGGAGCAGGCGGTGGCGCTGCTCACAGCGCCGGTCTGCCCCGGCGAGACGACCACACTCATCCTCGACGCGACGCAACTCTCGCTGCAGGTGCACGAGTCGGTCGGGCACCCCACGGAACTGGACCGCGTGCTCGGCGACGAGGCCGCCTTCGCGGGCACGTCGTGGGTCGGCGCCGGCGACATCGGCAAGCTGACGTATGGCTCGGACATCGTGAACGTGACCGCCGACGCCACCATCACCGGTTCGCTCGGTTCGTTCGGCTTCGACGACGAAGGCGTCCCGGCGCAGCGCGAGCACCTGGTGCGCGACGGGATCCTGACCGGGTTCCTCTCCAGCCGCGAGTCGGCGGCCGCGACCGGGAGGACGAGCAGCGGCGCGATGCGCGCCGACGGCTGGAACCGGATCCCGCTGGTGCGCATGACCACCGTCTCGCTCGAGCCGGGGAGCGCCGGCACGCTGGAGGACCTCATAGCCGACACCGACCACGGCGTCTACATGGAGACGAACGACTCCTGGTCGATCGACGACAAGCGGCTGAACTTCCAGTTCGGCTGCCAGATCGCGTGGGAGATCCGCAAGGGCAAGCTGGGCCGGATGCTGCGGGACCCCGACTACACCGGGATCACGCCGCTCTTCTGGGGCAGTTGCGATGCGATCTGCTCCGAGAGCGAATGGAGCGTCCACGGCCTCGGCAACTGCGGCAAGGGCGAACCGATGCAGATCGCGCACGTCGCCCACGGAGCCGCGCCCGCCAGGTTCCGCAACGTCCAGGTGGGGGTGGGACGATGATCCCGACGCACCGCGCACAGGAACTTGCCACCGCCCTCCTCGAGGCCGCTGGCGCCGCAGGCTCCGACCAGGCGGAGGCGCTTGTCGTCGCTTCCGACGACGCGCTGACGCGCTTCGCGGGCAACCGTATCCACCAGAACGTCGCGAGCACCGACACCGAGCTGCAGCTGCGCGTGGTCGTGGGCCAGCAGGTGGGCGTCGCGTCCACCAATGCCACCGACGCCGCGGGGATCGCCGCGTGCGCAGCATCGGCCGTCGACGCCGCGCGCCGGGCGCCGGCCGACCCTGACTTCCCGGGGCTGCCCGGGCCGCGCCCGGTCGTGCCCATCGATCGCGTCTCGGCCGGCACTCTCACCTTCGACGCGAGCGCGCGGGCGGACGCCGTGGCCGCACTGATCGCACCGACCTCGCTTGCGGGCGGGATCGCCGCCGGCGGGATCGCCTGCCAGCACTCGCTCATCGCGATCGCGAACTCGCTCGGGGTCTCCGTCGCGATGCCGCGCACGTCGCTCCGGGCCACGGTGCTCTCAACCGGCGCGGCCGGCGGCACCGGCTGGGCGTCGTTCACCAACAAGGACGCCGCGACACTCGACGCAGTGGGCCTCGGAGCGTTCGCAGCGGACACGGCCCACCGCTCGGCCGGCGCGGTCGACCTGGCCCCCGGCGACTACACCGTCCTGCTCGCGCCCGAGGCGGTCGCCGACATCGCGCAGTTCCTCGCGTGGTACGGCTGCTCCGCGAAGTCGGTGGAGGAGGGCCGCTCGTTCATGAGCGGGAACGTCGGCCAGCGGGTGGTGTCCGAGCTGATCACCCTTGTGGACGATGCGCTCGTGCCCGAGGCGACGGGCATGACGTTCGACTACGAGGGCCAGCCGAAGCAGCGCGTGGTCCTGATCGACCGCGGGGTCGTCATCGGGCCGGTCACCGACTCCTATTGGGCCGCCAAGACCGGCCGCCCGAACACCGGCCATGCCCTTCCCGCACCGAACTCCGAGGGCCCGCTCCCGCTCGACGTGGAGATCGCCGCCGGCGACGCGGATCCCGCCGCGATGATCGCTTCGGTGAAGCGCGGCATCTACGTGACCCGCTTCCACTACGTCAACATCGAGGACCCGTCGCGCCAGACGCTGACCGGCATGACCCGCGACGGCACCTTCCTCATCGAGAACGGCGAGCTGACACGCCCGGTCCGCGACCTGAGGTTCACCCAGTCGTCGATCGACGCCCTCTCGACGACGCTCGCGGTGTCGCGCGAGCGCGCGCTCGTGGGCGAAGAGGCCCCGGTCATGGTCCCCTACCTGCTCCTCGAGAAGTTCGCGATCACGGGCCAGAAGTCCCGCCAGATCTGACCGTTCGCCGAGGCGTCCGGACGCCCACGGACTACACGGTTTCTTTCGTTGACGCTCCTCGATTCCGCGTGGTACCAAGACGGAAGGAAGTCGATGCAAGGTCAGGAAGGTTTTCTCCTCGCACTGATCCTCGGATTCAGCGTCCTGGGACTCGTCGCGTCGTTCATGCTCGCGCGCTGGGTCCTTCGGCAGGACACCGGCACCGACGCGATGCGCGCCGTCTCCGAGTACATCCGCGAGGGCGCCGAAGCGTTCATGAAGCGCCAGTTCCGTACGATCATCGTGCTGGCGAGCGTGCTGGCTGTGATCCTGTTCCTGGGCTACGCGTTCCTGAAGCCCCACGCCACGAGCGACGTACTCAGCCCGATCGGGCTGGCGCTGTGGGTCACCATCTCGTTCGTGTTCGGCGCGGCGTGCTCGCTGGTCGCCGCCTACGTGGGGATGTGGATCGCGATCCGGGCGAACGTCCGGGCCGCCGCGGGCACGATCACGAGCACCAACACCGGTATGCAGGTGGCGCTTCGCGGAGGCGCCGTGGCCGGGTTCATGGTGGTGGCGATGTCGCTGCTGGGCGTCACCGGTCTGTACTACGCGGTCCAGTCGATCAGCAACGTCGAGCCGACCAAGATCCCGCTGATCATCGTCGGCTACGGATTCGGAGCGAGCTTCGTCGCGCTGTTCTCGCAGCTCGGCGGCGGCATCTACACGAAGGCCGCCGACGTCGGCGCCGACCTCGTCGGCAAGGTCGAGGCCGGTATCCCCGAGGACGACGCACGCAACCCGGCCGTCATCGCCGACCTCGTCGGTGACAACGTCGGCGACTGCGCGGGACGCGGAGCGGACCTCTTCGAGTCGACCGCCGCCGAGAACATCGGCGCGATGATCCTTGGCGCAGTCATGGCCTCGAAGATCCCGGCCGAGGCGTTCGCCGGCGGCGGCGCCGCCAAGTCCGCCTGGGTCGTCGGCGTCATGATGTTCCCGCTCGTCTCTCGCGCATTCGGCATCCTTGCGTCGCTCGTCGGCGTGCTGCTCGTCAAGCACAAGGAGGGCGACAACCCGATACGCGCGCTCGACCGCGGCTTCTACGCCGCGACCGCGCTCTCCGTCATCGGCATGGCGATATCGGCGTTCTGGCTTTTGCGCATCGACGCCGCGCCGGGCTACACCCACTTCGGCAACGCGTGGTGGATGTTCCTCGCATGCGGCGTGATAGGGGTCATCACCGCTTTCGCCTACCTCCGGATCACGCAGTACTACACGGAGCACGAGTACCGTCCGGTGCGCTCGATCGCGGATGCTTCGAAGACGGGCCCTGCGACGAACATCATCGCGGGCATGGCGGTCGGCTTCGAGTCCACCGCCGCTCCCGTCGTCGTCATCTCGATCGCGATCATCGGCGCCTACGCTCTCGGTTCCTCGTCCGGCTTCCCCGAGGCAGGTCTCTTCGGCACCGCGGTGGCGACGATGGGCATGCTCTCCACCGCGGCGTACATCCTCGCCATGGACACCTTCGGTCCGATCGCCGACAACGCGGGCGGCATCATCGAGATGTCCGGCCAGCCCGAGGACGTCCGCCGCAAGGCCGACGTCCTCGACTCGGCGGGCAACACCACGAAAGCGCTCACCAAGGGCTACGCGATCGGTTCCGCGGCCCTGGCGGCGTTCCTTCTCTTCTCCGCCTACATGGACGAGGTCCGCTCCTACGGGCAGAACCTGATCTCGGTGGACATCGCCAAGCCGGAGATCTTCGTCGCCGCACTGCTGGGCGGCATGCTCGTGTTCCTGTTCACGTCGATGACGATCCGCGCCGTGGGCAAGGCGGCCGTCACCGTCATCCAAGACGTGCGCGACCAGTTCAAGGAGTCCCCCGGCATCATGCTCGGCACCACGAAGCCGGACTACGGCCGCACGGTCGACATCGTCACGAAGGCGTCGCTCAAGGAGATGATCGCGCCGGGCCTGCTCGCCACCTTGTTCCCGGTCGCCGTGGGCCTCATCTTCCGCATGCTGAACGTGGGCGCCGAGGCGGTCGCCGCGTTCCTCATGGTCGGGACGATCGTCGGCATCCTGCTTGCCCTGACGCTGAACAACTCGGGCGGCTCCTGGGACAACGCCAAGAAGTACATCGAGCTCGGCTTCGACGGCGGCAAGGGCACCGACACCCACAAGGCGTCGGTCGCCGGAGACACCGTCGGCGATCCGTTCAAGGACACCGCCGGCCCGTCGCTGCACGTGTTAATCAAGCTCCTTGCGACCGTCACCCTCGTCCTCGCCCCGCTCTTCATCAACATCCACTAGCGCCCAGGCACGCGGTAGGAACCAAGAAGGGCCCCGGAGCGATCCGGGGCTCTTCTGCTGTCCCGCGTGGAGGTGCCGCGGTTGGGGTGCCGAAGGGAAGCCGCGCGAGTGCCGAGGGGGGTGAGGGGGTGGGGGGACGATGAGGGGCAGCCGAGGTGGATGCGGGGCACGCGGCCGGGCGCCACAGCGAGGGTCAAGCGAAAAGGGCATCGAGACTACAGGCTCGATGCCCTTTTCGCGTCCGAGCGAAGGCATCCGGCCGCGTGCCCGGAGCGAGGCCGAGGGGGGATCTCGGGCCTACAGCGTCTGTTCCGTCTCCCCGCTCTGGGCCCGCTCGACCATCTCCTTGACCTTCATGAGCCGCGTCAGGTTCCCGCGCTCAGCCTCGTCGAGCTTCATGCGGATGTCGCGCACGGTCGTCTCGATCTGCGGGATGAGCACATACTCGAGCGCGTTGACGCGCCGGCGTGTGCTCTCGATCTCGGCGGCGAGCAGCTCGATCGCCTTCTCGCGGGCCGCCAGCTCCACCATCGCAGGGAGCACCGCGGCCAGCCGCGCGAGACCGCCGTCCAGTATCGCCGGAGTCGTCGCGAACGAGTATCCGTGCCGGGCCGGCAGTTCGCGCAACGTCACGACAGGCACTCGCACGCTCATGACGGGATGCTCGGTCACGTCGAGCAGGTCCACCGGCTCGCCGCCCATGAGCGCTGACGCGAGAGCGGCGCTCCCCGCCTCCGCCCGCGCGATCGTGAGCAGCCCGTAGGCGGTCGCGAGGCGCGTCTCCACCTCACGGCGCATCCGGCGGACCTCGCCGATCCGAGCGAGGAACTCCTTCATCAACTCGTCGAGCTTGTCTTTGAGCAGCTTGTGGCCGCGCTTCGCCGTGACGAGGCGGCCGCGCAGCCGCAGCAGCTCCATCCGGTTCGGGTTGACGCGCATCTCAGGCACGGCGGCTCACCGCCCCGTCAGCGCGTAGACGACGAGCACGAGCGCCCCGATGAGCAGCACGATGTTGAAGATGCGGATGAACAGCACCGTGCCCGAACGGGACCCGGCCAGCTCGGAGCTGCGCGCGATCCAGATCTGCATCGCGATCGCGGCAACGACCAGCACGCCCAGCACTGTGTAGAGCACGTAGGTCACTTCGACAGCTCTGCTTCCACCGGGTTCCCGAGGTAGCGCTGCACGTACTCGTCCTTGATGCGCTTCAGCTCCGTGCGGGGCAGCATCGCCAACAACTCCCACCCGATCGTGAGGGTCTCGGTCACGCTGCGCTCCTCGTTAGCTCCCTGCGCGATGAACCGGTCCTCGAACGCGTCCGCGAACTTCACGTATGCCTTGTCGGAAGCGGACAGCGCCGCCTCGCCGAGGATGACAGCGAGCTCCTTGGCCTGGATGCCGCGAGCGTATGCGCCGAACAGCTGGTTGGACAGGTCGGCATGGTCCTCGCGCGTCTTGCCCGCCCCGATGCCTTTCTGCTTCAGACGGGAGAGCGACGGCAGCACGGCGACCGGCGGGTAGATGCCGCGCCGGTGCAGGGACCGGTCGAGGATGATCTGGCCCTCGGTGATGTAGCCGGTGAGGTCGGGGATCGGGTGCGTCTTGTCGTCATCGGGCATCGACAGAATCGGCACCTGCGTGATCGAGCCCTTCTTCCCCTTGATGCGGCCGGCGCGCTCGTACAGTGACGCGAGGTCGGTGTAGAGGTAGCCGGGGTAGCCGCGGCGGCCCGGCACCTCCTTGCGGGCGGCGGACACCTCGCGCAGCGCCTCGCAGTAGTAGGTCATGTCGGTGAGGATGACCAGCACGTGCATGTCGCACTCGTAGGCGAGGTACTCCGCCGCCGTCAGCGCCATGCGCGGGGTGGCGATGCGCTCGACCGCCGGGTCGTCCGCCAGGTTGAGGAACAGCACCGCGCGCTCGATCGCCGAGGTGGAGCGGAACTCCCGCTCGAAGAAGTCGGCGTCCTCGAAGGTGATGCCCATCGCCGCGAACACGACCGCGAACTCGCCCTCGAGCTTGTCCCCGACCTTGCAGGGATCGTCGCTGCGCGCCAGCACCGCCGCCTGACGCGCGATCTGCGCCGCCAGCTCGTTGTGCGGCAGCCCCGAGCCGGAGAAGATCGGCAGCTTCTGGCCGCGGACGAGCGGGTTGAGCCCGTCTATCGCGGACACGCCGGTCTGGATGAAGTCGTCGGGGAAGTCGCGCGCGGTGGGGTTGATCGGGTCGCCGTAGATCGAGACGCGCTTGTCCGGCACGATCTCGGGGCCGCCGTCGCGCGGGCGGCCCAGACCGTCGAAGACGCGGCCGAGCATGTCGCGGCTGACACCGAGCTCCAGCGAGTGTCCGAGGAAGCGGATCTTCGTCTCGGACGGGTTGCTGCCGCGCGTGCCGCCGAACGCCTGCACGAGCGCGACGTCGCCGTTGACCTCGAGAACGTTGCCCAGCGAGTGGTGGCCGTCGGGGAACTCGATCTCGACCAGCTCGTTGTACTTGACGTCGACGACCTTCTCAACGAGCAGGAGCGGTCCGACGATGTCGCGCGTGGAGGTGTACTCGCGCATCACCTGGCCACCTCTTCCAGGACAGGGCCGTCAGGTGAGACGAGCTGCGTGCCGATCGCCATCGAGATCGCCTTGAACTCGGCGGGCGCGTCGGCCTCGGTGACGTACTTGGCGCGCGCGATGCGCTCGCGCACCGGGGCCGCGAGTATCGCCTTCAACTGAGCATCGTTGCCCAGCGCCTCGAGGGCGGTGGCGTGGAACTCCAGGATGACACCGAGCAGCAGGTCCTGCTTCGCAAGCGAGGTGAACTGGTCGTCGTCGCGGAACGCATTCTGCTGCAGGAAGTCCTCGCGGACCGACTTCGCGGTCTCCATGAGGACCTGCTCCTGCGGGGTGAGCGCCTCCAGTCCGACGAGCCGCACGATCTCGGACAGCTCGCTCTCCCGCTGCAGGATCGCCATCGCCTCGTCGCGGCGGGCCCGGAACTCGGGACCGACGTTCTCGTTCCAGTACGGCTCGACGCGGTCGAGGTACAGCGAGTACGACGTGAGCCAGTCGATCGCGGGGAAGTGCCGCTCGTACGCCAGCCGGTCCTGGAGCGCCCAGAAGACCTTCACGACGCGCAGCGTGTTCTGCACGACCGGCTCCGACAGGTCGCCTCCCGGAGGCGAGACCGACCCGACGACAGTGACCGAACCCTCGCCGCCCGCGAGCGTGGCGACCTTGCCGGCGCGCTCGTAGAACGCAGCGAGCTTGGTCCCGAGGTAGGCGGGGAAGCCCTCTTCGCCCGGCATCTCCTCGAGGCGTCCCGAGATCTCGCGCATCGCTTCCGCCCAGCGCGAGGTCGAGTCGGCCTGCAGCACGACGTCGTAGCCCATGTCGCGGAAGTACTCCGCCATCGTGATGCCGGTGTAGACCGACGCCTCGCGCGCGGCGACCGGCATGTTCGACGTGTTCGCGACGAGCACGGTGCGCTTCATGAGCGGCTCGCCCGAGTACGGGTCGACCAGCTCGGGAAACTCCATGAGCACGTCGGTCATCTCGTTGCCGCGCTCGCCGCAGCCGATGAAGACGACCACCTGCGCGTTGGACCACTTCGCGATCTGGTGCTGGGTGACCGTCTTGCCCGCGCCGAACGGCCCCGGGATGCAGGCGGTGCCGCCCTTCGCGAGCGGGAAGAACGTGTCGATGACGCGCGTGCCGGTGACGAGCGGCTCGCTCGGCGTGGTCTTGCGCGCGTGCGGACGCGCCACGCGAATCGGCCAGGTCTGCATGAGCTTCAGCTCGACGAGCTCGCCGGAGTCCGTGCGGACCGCGCCGATCACGTCGGTCACGGTATACGTGCCGGACGCGAGCTTCTCGAGCGTGCCGGAGACCAGCGGCGGGACCATGACGCGATGTTCGATGACGACGTTCTCGGCCACGGTCCCGACGATCTGTCCGCCGGAGACCTTGGAGCCGACCGCGGTGGTGGCGACGAAGTCCCAGCGCTTGTCGCGGTCGAGACCGGGCGCGGAGATGCCGCGCGCGAGGAACGAGCCCGCGATCCGCTCCAGCACGTCGAGCGGACGCTGCACGCCGTCGTAGACCGACTCGAGCAGTCCCGGCCCGAGCTCGACGGACAGGGGCGCGCCGGTGGCTTCCACCGGGTCGCCCGGGCCGAGGCCCTCGGTCTCCTCGTAGACCTGGATCGAGGCGCGGTCGCCCCTCATCTCGATGATCTCGCCCATCAGCCCCTGCGCGCCGACCTTGACCAGGTCGAACATCTTCGCGTTGCCGAGGCCTTCGGCGACAACGAGCGGGCCCGCTACTTTGACGATGACGCCTTGACTCATCTACGCATCCTCACTTCCGAGTGGCACCGTGGTGCCCAGTGCGCGAACGATCGCACGATCGAGCTTCTCCCGCCCCACTCCGCCCGGGCTGCCAGCGCCCGGGATGACGGTCACGGCGGGAACGGACTGGTCGGCCACTTCGGCCGCCAGGTCTTGAATCGCCGCGTAGACCGGTTCGGTCACGAACACGATGCCGTACTCGCCGCCGGAAAGCTGCGGCCACAGGTCACGGGCCGCTGAGGGGTCGTCCACGCCGAACGCCGCGACGCCCAGCGGACCAAAACCCGCCACCGACGTCGTGTCCCCAACGATCGCGACCTTCCCGCTCACTTGGCCACCTCCCGCAGCCGGGAGACGATGACGTCGCGCGGCAGTCCGGCGAGCCGGCCGACGAGCAGCGAGCGGACCGTGATCGCCTCCGCACGGCGCTGCAGCACGTAGCCGAGCACCGGCAGCGGCCCGATCGCTCCCTGCGACGCCTCCCGCGACAGCGACGCGGTGGTCGCGTCCACGAGCACGTCGAGGCGCTCGAGGTCGAGCATCTCTTCGGCGCTCGCGTGTCCCAGCACGCGGGCGACGACGATCGCCTCAGCCAGCGCGTGCGGATCCGTGACGAGATCGGCCGCGGCGACCGCGTTCCAGGCGCCGCCGGGCACGAGCAGCGCGCGGGCCTCTTCAGGGGTGCGCTGCGCTTCCGCGCACCTGAGCAGCACCTTCGCGTTGGCGGCGTCGGTCTGCCGCGTCGCGAGCCGCTCGAGCAGGCCGATCTTGGAGGCGCGCGCGAGGCGCGCCAGTTCCGCGAACATCGCGGCGTCCACCGCGGCGTCGACCTGTTCCGCGTTCATCGGCGGGTCCGCGTCGAGCACGGCGCGAGCGGCCGCTCCGATCGCCCCCGGGATCTGGTCGGCATGCTCGAAATCCTCGGGCTCGAGCACGCCGAGGCGGATGTCCGGGAACCCGGGCTCCACGCCAAGGACCCATGCGCGCAGCACCGACTTCAGGGAGGCGAAGTCGTAGGGCGCGGTGAACGTCTCGACGACCGGCGCCGGCAGTCCCGCCTTGCGCAGGAAGTCGTCGATCAGGTCGAGCATCGACGCGTCGATCGCCTCCTCCACGTCCGGCGCTGTCTGGGCGTGCTCGACGAACTTTCCGAAATGCGTGTCGGACAGCACGCGCAGCTGGTCCGCGAACGTCGGCGCGTCGATGAGGCGCTCGAACGCGGCGTGCCCGAGCAGGCGGCTTCTCAGGACCATGACGCGTCCCGTCGCGAACCCGTAGGCTATGACGTCGCCGCGAGCCACCGTGACTCTATCCCTCCCCGAACAGCGCCCGATCGACCGCCGACTCGAGGTCGGCGCGACGGGCGTAGATGAGCGAAGCGGGCGAGACCTCGATGCGGACGCGGTCGCCCACCAGCACGACGCCCCGCTCGATGCCCGCGGGGCCGTCGTCGATCGTGAGCGCCAGTCCCACCGCCTTGAGCGCACCTGGCAGTGCGGCGTGCAACCGCGCAGTGTCCGCGGAACCCAGGCGAAGGACGCCCGCAGGCAGCGGCGAGGAAGCGATCTCGCGTGCGAGCAGCCCCGCGTAGCGGTCGTCCGGAAGAGCCGTCAAGGCGGCCTCCAAGCGAGCGAGCGCCTCGCGGTCGAGTTCCTGCCGCGCGCTCAGCGAGGCGTCCCGCGCGGCGAGCCGCGCACCGGCGATCAGCGTCGCCGCCTCGGTCTCCGCCTTCACGCGCCCGAGCTTGAGCTCGTGCGCCGCGCGCGCTTCAGCGCGTGCGCCGGCCTGCGCGACCAGGAGCCCAGCGTCCCTGCGAGCGGCGGTGATGCGAGCCTCCCCCTCGGCCTCCGCGTCGTCCTCTATGCGGCCGACGATGTCCTCGATCGCCACGACGCTACCCGCCGTACGCGGCGCGGAGGCCGAGCAGCATGAGGATCGTCACGATCAGCGAGAGGACCGCGTAGGTCTCGACGAGCGCCGGGAAGATCAGCGCCGGCGCCTGCTTGTCGGCGGCCACGATGCCCGCCGCCGAAGCACCGGTCTTGCCCTGGTAGTACGCGGAGATGAAGCACAGCCAGCCCACCGGCTGGCAGGCGAGGAACACCTGGAAGCCCGCGATGCCCGGGAGGTCGACCTTGCCGCCGAGCAGCCCGAAGAAGATGATCACGAGCACCGCGGCGATGAAGCAGTAGATCCCCTGCGTGCCCGGCATCGCCGCCAGCGGCAGCAGCTTGCCGAACTTCGTTTCGTCCTCCGACAGGATGCCCGACACCGTCGCGCTCGCGACGGTGATGCCCCACGCCGAGCCAACGCCCCCGAGGATCGCCGCGAGCCCCGCACCGAACAGCGCCCAGGCCGTCCCCGTCATGCCCCACCAAAGCTGGTCCACGATCACGCCCCTTCCTTGATGCCGGACTCGCCGGCGCCCAGCACGACAGACCTCGTAGCGAACCTGAAGGGCTTGAGCGGGCGCCCGCCCCCTTCGTAGAACTTCGAGAAGAACTCGACGAACTGCAGGCGCGCGGGGTGCACGAACGCGCCCAATAGGTTGATGATGACGTTGAACACGTGGCCGACGACGAAGATGGAGATCGCCGAAGCGAGCGCGACCACAGCCCAGACGTAGCCCATGCCGCCGGAACCCCACAGCGCCCCGACAGGTTCCCACACCATCTTGGCCAACACGTTGAACACCATGCCGACGAGCGCCCCCGACAGTCCGAGCGCCGCGAGCCGGGTGTAGGAGAGGGTGTCTCCGAGGAACGCGGACATGCCGTAGACGGCGTAGACACCGCCGAGGAACGAGACGACCGACTTCCGCACCGTCTTGGAGGCGAACAATCCCACGAGCGTCAGCGCTCCGAGTGCCCATAGGAGGAACGCGGGGCCGCCGAAGGCCAGCGAGACGACCCAGGCGAGCATCGACGCGATCCACACCCAACCGAACGCGCGGTCCCATAGCGGCCGTTCGGCGTCGCCGAGAGCGGCCTCGATCGTCCGCCCCTGCATGAGCATCGTGCCGAGCAGGCCGATCACCAGCGCCGCCTGCCCGAGCACGGCGTTGCCGGCCGCGTAGCCCCACGCGCACACACCGATCATCGCGAACAGGAAGATCGTCGACATCTGCTCGAAGATGGCGGCGGCGGGGTCGCCTTTGCGCCATGTATCGTAGGCCGCGACGCCGACGCCGAAGAAGACCTGCGTGATGCCGAGCCCGATCGCGATCAGCAGGAACGTCTGGAGCTGGGCGAGCGGGTCGAGCACCTGCAGAGCGCGTAGGAAGCCAGGCAGAACGGACACGTCGAGGGCGAAGTACGACGCGAACAGCACGCCGACCACCATCGCGCCGGCACCGCCGATCATCATGAGGTCCATGAACCGCTTCACGCCCGGCGCGACGTCGAGCTTCGTCTTGATCAGCCACGAACCGAGGATCAGCATCGCGCCGTAGCCGACGTCACTGATGCAGATCGCGAAGAACAGGAGGAAGAACGGCGCGAGCAGGGGCGTCGGGTCGATCTCCCGATAGCCCGGCCGACCATAGAGGTCGGTCAGGACCTCGAACGGCTTGAGCCACTTCGCGTTGTTGAGCTCGACCGGCGGGTCCTCGTCCTCCGTGGGCTCG
>DATCGP010000006.1:0-5624 GCA_036508875.1 Coriobacteriia bacterium
AGGGGTGGCAACCGGGTGTTGCACAACCACTACGTCGACGTCTTGCGCTTGTTCTCCTCGACCCTGAACTCAACGATCCGACGTATCAGGTCGGCCGGGAGTGGACGGCCGAGCGGGAACTGCGCGGAGCCCTTGCCGCTCTTGTAGGGAGCCAGCTCGTCGCGGAACGCCTCGATCGCACTAGGGATGGGATAGAAGCCGACGTGGTTCTTGAACCCGGCGAAGTGGACGAGGTGACGTCCGTTCAGATCGAACGTCGGCATCGCGTAGCTGATCGTCTCCGTGGCCTCGGGCGCGGACGCTCGGATGAGAGCTCGCGTCTCCTTCAGCGCTACCTGGGTGGAAGGCGGGAACTGCGCGATGTAGTCGTCGATGGCGTCTGCGCCAGAGATCTCCGCCATGGCCTATACCGCCCTCACCCGATTGCTGCGCGGGTTGTGCTCGACCTCGGCAAGCCCGAGCGCGCCTCCGTCTCCTCTCGCAGATCCAATCGCCAGTCGTTGCCGCGCATGATGCTTCCCTTCGGGTACTCGACGTCGACCTCTCCCAGACACGCGAAGCCCAGAGCGCGGCATAGCGCGTTGGACGCGACCCCACGGCCCTGCGCCTCCGGCACCACGTGCCAGCCGCACTCCCAGACGAGTTCGCCGTGCCACTGCGTCTCCCAGTAGCCGACCCAGCCCATCGGCTCGGGCTCCTCGTCGGCCACGATGGCGAACAACCCGTTCTTCGCCGGGTCCGAGTCGAGATATCGCCTGTGGCGCGCTTCGATCGCTTCGGGTGCCTCCGCGCCGCCGAGGTGCAGCATCATCTCGGGGTCGCCGAGCAGACGCCGCAGGACCCGCAGGTCGCCCGCGTCCCACGGCCGGATCTCGACCGGCGGAACGCTTCGCGGGCTCATGCGGTCCCTTCCTTCAGCATGGCGGGCGCCGGACGGCCGCACCCCCTTCAGGATGGCGGCCGCCGCTACGCGGGAGCGGTCCCCTACTCGACAGGGGTGAGCTCCGTCGTGCAGTACATGCACCTCGTCGCTCCGGTCGGAACGCTTTGCAGACATGCCGGGCACTCGCGCATCCCCGGCGGCTCCTTGAGAAGCCCGAGCTTCCTCAGCATCGCGTTCATCGGAGTCACGACTGCGAAGTACACCGCTCCCGCGATGATGAGGAACTGCATCAGTACCGTCAGGAACGCTCCGTACTTGAACGGCCCCAACGCCAGGGAGTCGAAGCTGGGTGCGCCGAACAGTGCGCCGATGGGCGACATGATGAGGTTCGCCACGAACGAGTTGACCAGGGCGCCGAACGCGACGCCCATGACGATGCCGACAGCGAGATCGACCACATTCCCCTTCAGGATGAAGTCCCGAAAGCCCTTGACCATGACGGCTCCCCTCGATACCGGCCACGCGCCGAAGCGCTTCACGTGTCATCAGTATTCCCCATCGGGAGCGTCGAGTCCGGCGGGGCCGCCGACAACGCCGACGGGCCGCCCCCCTCCGGGAGCGGCCCGTCGCGTGAAGCTCCGATGCGCTAGTCGAGCGCGAACCCGCCGTGCTTCTTGAAGTGCTCGACGAGCCCGCCGTCCTCGAGCAGCTGGGCCATCACCGGCGGCAGGGGCGGGAACGGGATCGTGACGCCCTTGGTCACGTTGCGAAGCACGCCGGCCGCCAAGTCGAGCGACAGTTCGTCGCCGTCGTCGATGAGATCGGTGTCGCACTCGACCACCGGCAGACCGGTGTTGATCGCGTTGCGGTAGAAGATCCGCGCGAAGCTCTTCGCCAGGACCGCCTTGGTGTTGCTGTGGATGAGCACGAGCGGCGCCTGCTCCCGGCTGGACCCCATCCCGAAGTTGCTGCCGGCCACGAGGAACGCGCCTGCCGGCTTCGCCTTCTCGTAGTAGTGCGCATCGACGTCCTCCATGGCGTGGACAGCCATGGCCTCCATGTCGTTGCTCTTGAACTTGTACTTGCCCGAGATGATGTAGTCGGTGTTGATGTCGTCGCCGAGCTTGATCGCACTCGCCTCGATCGTCATCGCGCACCGCCTTCCAGATACGGACGCGGATCGGTGATGACGCCGGTGATGACGCTCGCGGCCACCGTGGCCGGGCTTCCCAGGTACACGAAGGCGTTCGAGTTGCCCATGCGACCCTTGAAGTTGCGGTTGGCGGTGGAGATGACGTTCTCGCCGTCTGAGGGCACACCGTTGTGCGTGCCCACGCACGGGCCGCAGCCCGGCGTCACAAGCGCGGCGCCGGCCTCCACGAGCGTCTGGATGTAGCCAGCCGCGATGGCATCGAGCAGGATCTGCTTGCTGGCCGGGGCGACGATGAAGCGCACGTCCGGGTGGACCTTCCGGCCCTTCAGGATGCCGGCCGCGATGCCCAGGTCCTCGAGGCGCCCGTTCGTGCACGTTCCGAGGAAGCCCTGCTGGATCGGCGTCCCCGCGACGCACTCGATCAGTGAGACGTTGTCCACGCTGTGCGGCTTGGCGACCTCCGGGCCGATGGCGGTGGCATCGTAGGTCAGCTCGCAGCAGTACTCGGCGTCTGCATCGGCGGCTACGGGCGCGGGCGTGCGTTCGCCACGACCCTCGAACCAAGCGACCGTCTTCGCGTCGGCGGCCATGAGCCCCGCCTTGGCGCCGACCTCGATCGCCATATTGCTGATCGTCATGCGCGCGTCGACGGAGAGCGCGTCGATGACCGGCCCGCCGATCTCGAGCGCCTTGTAGGTCGCCCCGTCGGCCCCGATCTGGCCGGCCAGATACAGGACGAGATCCTTGCTGAAGACGCCGGGCTGCAAATCGCCGGTGTAGGTGACCTTCATCGTCTCCGGCACCTTGAACCACAGTTTGCCCGACGCCATCGCCGCGGCGCCATCCGTGCTGCCCACACCCGTCGAGAAGACGTTCAGGGCCCCGTACGTGCAGGTATGGCTGTCGCAGCCCACCATGAGGTCTCCGGGTACCACGTGGCCGTTCTCGGGGATCAGCTGATGACATACGCCACAACCGACGTCGTAGACCTTCGCGCCGGTCCGCTTGCCGAACTCACGCATGATCGTGTGCAGGGCGGACACACCCTCGATCGGTGACGGCGACGAGTGGTCCATCACCACCGCGACCTTCTTCGGGTCGAAGACCTTCTCGACGCCCATGCGCTCGAGCGCCTTGATGGCGAGCGGCGACGTGCCGTCCTGCCCCATCACGAAGTCCACGTCGGCGACCACGATGTCGCCCGCGTGCGCATCGGTTCCTGAGTGGGCGGAGAAGATCTTCTCCGCGATCGTCTTTCCGGCTATCGGTCCCACATCCCTTCGAAGAAGCGCGAATCGTGCCCCTGCAGTGGAGCGGGCCCACCCACGCGAACGTGGCAGGCCCGCACCGGCATCGTATCCCGCAGGGCCCTAGGACCGCGGAGCGCTTTACGAGCCGTTGCCCACTCCGATCGACTGCATGTAGTCCTTGTATACGTAGATGAGCTCCTTGTCGTACAGGGAGCGCTTCAACTCGATCGACATCGTGCGTACCAGCGGGAGCATGGCGTTGGCCTGCTCCTGCGTCAGGTCTATGCCGTACTCATCGAACTTGAGCAGGATCGCCTTGCTGCCGGAGTGCTTCCCGATCACTATCTGACGGGACAGGCCGACCTCTTCCGGCGCGAAGACCTCGTACGTCTTGGGGTTCTTGATGACCCCGTCGGCATGGATGCCGCTCTCGTGGGCGAACATGTTCGTCCCGATGATCGACTTCCACACCGGTATCGTGCGGCCGGCGGCCTGGGCGACGTACTCGCCCAGCTCGCGGAAGCGCTTCGTGTCGAACTGGAGCTGCTCGAAGCCCTCGACGTACTTGAGCGCCATGACGACCTCTTCGAGAGCGGCGTTGCCCGCGCGCTCACCCAGCCCGCCGACCGTCACGTTGACCCAAGTGGCGCCGGCGTGGATGCCCGCGATCGCGTTGGCCACGGCCATGCCGAAGTCGTTATGCGTATGCATCTCGATCTCGAGGCCCGTCTCCTCGCGGAGCGTCTTGATGACCTGGTAGGTGCGGAACGGCTCCATCAACCCGATCGTGTCGCAGAAGCGGAGCCGGTCGGCGCCCTCTTCCTTGGCGGCTCTCGCGTATTCGACGAGGAAGCCGAGCTCGGTGCGCGAAGCGTCCTCGGCGTTCACGGACACGTAGGCGTTCGGGTTCTGCGCCTTCGCGCAGGCCACCGCCTCACGGATCGTCGAGATGACCCACGGACGGTCCTTCTGCAGCTTCGTCTCGATGTGGATGTCGCTCGTCGCGAGCGATATCGCGATGGCGTCGACGCCGGTCTCCAGAGTCGTCTTGATGTCGCCGATGTTGGCGCGGCTCCATCCGAGGACAGACGAGCGCAGACCGAGGTGCGCGATCTCCTCGATCACATCGCGCTCGTCTCCGCCCATCGCGGGGATACCGGCCTCGATCTGGTCGATGCCGATCTCGTCGAGGAGCTTGGCGATGCGCACCTTCTCCTTGTTCGCGAAGACGACGCCGGCGGTCTGCTCGCCGTCGCGAAGGGTGGTGTCGTCGATCCTCACCTGATGCATGCCGAGCTGGCTGTCGACCGGCATGACGTGCGCCACGGTGTGCTCCACGAACGTACCTCCTGTTACGGGGAACCGGAGCGACATACCCGTCCCGGAATCACATAGTGTACCGTGCGCGCCGCGCGAACGGAAGAAAGTGACGAGGGCCCGCCTCCCATTTCGGGAGACGGGCCCTCGTCCATCCGTGCGATTGGATGGAGCCTAATACCACCATACGTAGTACTGGTTCGTGCTCAAGGTGCCGGTCCACGTGCCGTAGCCACCGCCCTGGTCGCCGTAGTAGTCGTCGTAGTAGTAGTCGCAGACCAGGTAGTACGTCTGTCCGGCAGGAACGGTCACGTCCCAGTACAGGTCGCTGCCGTAGCCCTCGAGGTGCGTACTCGCGATCCACTGTCCAGCGGCGTTCTGCACGTGCAGGTCCGCTTCCGCCCAATCATCGGCATCCCACTTGAACCCGATGGTCGCGTTGCCGGTCACGACGATCGCGTTGACGGTGAACGTGAACGACTTGGTGAACTCGGTGTTGTTCGCGTTGTCCACCGACCAGAACTGGATCGTGTGGGCCGCGGAGCCGCTGGCAGGCGGTGCGATCACGATCACCGTGCCGGTCTGCTGCGCGCCACCGTCGATGCGGTAGTACGTGGCCTTGACGCCGGAGCCGCCCGTGTTGTCGCTCGGGGTCAGCGTGATCGTCGCCTGGCGTGTGTAGGGCGCGGTCCCGTTGTGAGTGGTTGTCGGCGCGATCGTGTCCGCCGGCGGCGCCACGGTGAACGTGACCGTGTTCTCACCCTCGGTGTTGCCGGCGTTGTCGACCGACCAGAAACCGATCGAGTGCGAGACCGGAGCGCCCGAGACCGGAGGAGCCACGACGATGTTGAGGCCCTGCTGCACCGCTCCGCCGTCGACACGGTAGAAGGTGGTGCGGATGCCGGTGCCGCCGGTATCGGTGGCGGTCAATGAGACCGTGGCCGTACCGACGTAGCTGGCGAGCGCATTCGTAGTGGTGACAGGAGGCGTCACGTCGGTCGGGACGACCGTGAAGTTCGCG
>DATCGP010000007.1:0-18265 GCA_036508875.1 Coriobacteriia bacterium
GTCGAACGCCTCGTCGCCGTCGCCCTGCATCAGGTACGCCAGGACGACCCAGATCGCGGCGTGCGTGTACTGGCCGCCGTTCTCCCTCACGCCCGGCACGTATCCTTTGATGTACCCCGGGTCCTTCGGCGTCTTGTCGAACGGCGGATCCAGCAGCGCGATCAGGCCGTCCTCGCGGCGCACCAGGTGCTCCTGCACCGCCTGGAGCGCTTCACGTGCATGCTCCGCGCCGCCGAGCCCGGAGATCGTCGCCCACGCCTGGGTGATTCCATCGATGCGACACTCCGCGGCGTTCCGGGTACCGAGCGGCGTGCCGTCGTCGAAGAACGCGCGCAGGTACCAGCCGCCGTCCCACCCTTCGGCCTCTGCCGCCTTGGCCAGCTCGGCCGCCTTCGCGCGGTAGCGCCCGGCCCGCTCGCCGTCGCCGCGGGCTTCCACGATCGGAGCGAAACGCTCGAGCACGTCCGCGATGAACCACGCGAGCCAGACGCTCTCTCCGCGACCCTCGTGGCCGACGCGGTTCATCCCGTCGTTCCAGTCTCCCCCGCCCATCAGAGGAAGCCCATGCGCCCCGGTGGACAGCGAGCACTCGATCGCCCGCAGGCAGTGCTCGTAGACGTCGGCGGTCTGTTCGGTCGCGAGCGGCTGGACGTAGGCGTCCTCCTGCTCCAGCGGCAGGGGCTGCCCCTCGAGGAACGGCGTCATCTCCGCGAGCACGCCGTCGTCCCCGGTGACGCGCAGGTACTCGGTGACGACGTACGGGAGCCAGAGGCGGTCGTCGGTCATGTGCGTCCGCACGCCGCGGCCCGAGGACGGCTGCCACCAGTGCAGCACATCTCCTTCCGGGAACTGCCGACGCGACGCGTCGACGATCTGGTCGTGCGCCAGCTTCGGGTCCGCGAGCAGGACCGCCATCACGTCCTGCAGCTGGTCGCGGAATCCGAACGCCCCACTGCTCTGGTAGGCCGCGGTCCTGCCGAGGATCCTGCACGCCATCGTCTGGTACAGCAGCCAGCGGTTCAGCATCAGGTCGAGCCGGGGATCGGGCGTTTTGACCTGGACGGTGGAGAGCAGGCCCTCCCACCGGTCGCGCGCCGACTTCTGCGCGGCTGCGGCGGCTCCCGGCTCGCGGTAGGCGGCGACCAGCTCGCGCGCTCGGTCGAGCGTCTCGGTCTGTCCGAGCAGGAAGACCGCCTCAGCATCGGCATGCGCTTCGAGATCCATCTCGACCATCAGCGCGCCGCAGTTGTCGTGGAATCGGCCGGAGTCGCCGCCGAGCGACCGTCTGCGCATCGCCGCGGGATCGGCGGGGCGCCCGTTGCGGCCGACGAACTCGGTACGGCTCCCCGTCCACGACTGGAGCGGCCGGTCGCACGCGAGGAACGCCGGGCGCCCGGGGAAGTCCTGGTTGAACCAGTTGTGGGCGGTCAGCATGTCCGCCTCAGAGTCGAAGCGGGTCACGACCTGCTGCTGCGCGCCCGAACGCGACGATCCGAGTGCCCACTCGATGAAGTGAGTCACCGTGAGCTTGCGGGCGCGGTCCGTCGTGTTGTGCAGCTTCACTCGAACGAAGCGCACCGGGTCGTCGGCTGCCACGAACCACTCGAGCACCGACTCGATGCCGTGCGACGCGTGCCGGAAGGTCGTGCATCCGGGTGCGTGGGTGATCGTGTACGTGCCGGGCGCGCGAGCGGCCATCGGCGTCGGGCTCCAGAACTCGCCCGTCTCCTCATCGCGCAGGTAGAAAGTCTCGCCGGTGCCGTCGCTGACGGCGTCGTTGTTCCAAGTGGTGATGCGGTTCTCGTGGCTGTTGAACGCCCACGTGCACCCGATCCCCGCCTCCGACACCATGCAGCCGAACTCGCGGCTGGCCATCACGTTGATCCACGGCGCAGGCGTGTTCTGCCCGTCGGTGAGCACGATCACATAGTCGCCGGTCTCCGGGTCGAAGCCACCGGTCCCGTTGTCGAACAGCAGCTGCGGGCGCACCTCGGTCCGCAGCATGTCGAGCCGCGGCGCGTGCATGGGCGCGAGCGCTTTCGGGGTCGCGGGCGGGCGCCGGCGTCGGTCGAGCTGCAGCTCGATAGTCCCGCCATCGCCTTCGAGGACGGCGCGGGCGGCGGAGATGAGCAAGTTAAGCACGTCGGGGTGCATCTGGTCGGCCCGGCGCAGGAAGATGCCTCCGGGCTTGTCGAGCAGCTGCAGGGCGTGTCCGGTGCGCATAAGCATGCGGAGGCGGTCATCGAACTCGTCGCTGTAGCCACTGGGCTTCGTGTTGAGCACGACCAGGTCGACGATGAGCCCCTTGTGACGCCAGTACTGGTGCGCGAGCAGCACCCGGCGCACGAGCGGCGCGTGCTCGAGGTCTTCGACGCGCACGAGCAGGATGGGGTAGTCACCCGACACCCCGAGCGACCACAGCCCGTTGACCGACAGCTCGTTCTCGCGCGGCGTCTGGACCTTGAGTGGCGAATAGGGGTCGGTGAGCAGCAGCCTGGACGCGAGGCGCTCGAGCGCGATCGCCTCCTCCGGCGAGATCCCGAGGTCGCGCAGTTCGACCTGCGCGGCGGTCCACGCGAGGTTGATCGCGCGCTGCGCGCTGGCCGGGTCGTGGTACTTCTCGGTCAGCCGGACGGCCCTGTCGCGCGAGTCGGCGGCGCCGGTCACGTACACCACGCGCGCGCTCTCGCCCGGCTCGATCCGAAGCCGGCCGCGGATCGCCGCACACGGGTCGAGCACCGGGCCGACGCCGCCGGCGAGCGGGCCGCTGCGCTCGAGCGCGAGGGGCCGGTCGGGACCGCGCAGACGGCCGAGAAACGCCGCCCGGTCTGTCTCGAACGAGGGCTCGCACGACTCCCCTTCGCAGGCCATCATGTGCAGCCCCCACGCCAGCCGCTCATCCGCGCTCCGAGGACGGCGCGTGAACAGCACCGCGTGGGTGTCGGGCAGCTCCTCCGTCTCCACGAACAGGTTGGAGAAGGAGCGGTGCGCCTGGTCTCCGCGCTGGGCGCTCATCGCGATCTCGAGGTACGAGGTGACCTCGATGTCGCGACGGTGGTGCCCGCGGTTCGTGAAGGTCAGTTTCCGCACCTCCACGTCGTCCTCCGGCGAGACCGCAACCTCGATGTGCGTCTCGAGGTTGCCGTCGAGCCGGGTGAACTCGGCCTTGTCCGCGGCGAACGAGACCCGGTACTCGTCGGGCTGCTTGATCCACGGGTTGTGGGGTACCGAGAAGACCTCGGCGCTGTCCAGGTCACGCACGTAGAAGAACGTGCCCCAGCAGTCGCGAGTGACGTCCTCGCGGTATCGCGTGACCGACAGCCCTTGCCATCGCGAGTAACCGCCGCCGCCGTTCGTGACCATGACGGAGTAGCGGCCGTTGGAGAGGAAGCGTGTCGCCGGCGCCGGGTTGGTCGCGCTGTGGTAGACCCGCGCGACCGGCACCGCCAGCTCGCGTACCGACCGTACGTGGGCGACCTCCGCGGCCCGGGGTGCGAGCATCTCGACGCCGCGCGGGACGCGCTCCTGGAGGAGCAGGTCGGCCGAGGCCACCGTGGGGTCCGAGTGGAAGCGGGTGCGCATCTTCTCGCCGGTGAGCTCGTTGCCGATCGCCACGAACGCCATGCCCTGATGGTGCGCGAAGTAAGCGCGGACTACCGCCCGCCGGTTGCCGGCCGGCACCCTGCCGGCCGTGTAGTCGATCGACTCGTAGAACCCGTAGCGTCCTTCGGCGCCCTGCTCGGCGAACGCCTCGAACTCGGCGACGACCCCGCGCGGGTCGATCGGCAGGGCGAGCAGCGCGGCGTACGGCGCCACGACGACGTCGTCGGCAAGGCCGCGCTTGAGCCCCAACCCGGGCACCCCGAACGCCTGGTACTGGTAGGTGGAGTCGGCATCCCTGGCGTTGAAAGCGGACTCCGAGACCCCCCACGGGATACCGCGGTCCGCCGCGTACTGCCGTTGCCTGCGCACCACCGTCTCGTAGGTCTCGTCCAGGATCGTGCCCCGCCACGAGCGCATGACGAGCAGCGGCATCAGGTACTCGAACATCGAGCCGGACCACGACACCAGCGCCCGCCCGGTCCCCGAGTCGGTGAGCTGCCGGCCGAGCCGGAACCAGTGCGCCTGAGGTACGTCCCCCTTCGCCACCGCGAGGAAGCTCGCCAGCCGGGCCTCGCTCGCGAGCAGGTCGTAGAAGGAGTCGTCGAGGCGCCCTTCCGTCAGGTTGTAGCCGATGGAGAACAGCAGCCTCGACTCGTCGAACAGCACAGCGAAGTCGGTGTGCTCCCACATCTCGCGCGCGATGTCGGCCGACAGCCGCGCCCGCACGAGCAGGCCCATGCAGACTCCGCGGCCGTCGCGGATGCCTCGGCCGACCCGCTCGGCCCACACGCGCGCATCGTCGGATTCCGCGTTCTGCGCAAGCTCATCGAGCGCCGCGAGCGCGCGGTCCAGTCCCTCGGCGAGTCCGACCAGCGACGGCACGAACTCCAGCAAGGGGCGCAGCTCAGGCCGCCCGCGCACCTCGGCCGGTGCCTGTCCGATCAGCCCGGCCCACGGCGCGAGGTCGTTGAGCATGTCCAGCGGCCCGCGAACTGAGCGAACGACGTCCAGGCACGCGGCGCGGGTCCGCTCGAGCGGAGTGGACGGCCACAGGGACGGCTCGGCGAGCGAGGAAGCCATCGGCTGTCCGCCCGCATCCGCCATCGCCTCGGTCGCCACACCCGCGGTCGCCGCATCCGCCTCCCGCCCCAGCCCCTCGAGCCGCCGCTCGACCAGAGCCGCGTCGAACGATAACCGCTCCAGCAAGAGGTGCCATCCACCCAGGTCGTCGGGCTTCTCGGCGGCCTCGACCGCCCGCGCGACGGCGTCCAGCGAATCACGCAGGCCCTGCACCGCGTCGGCGCGCCCGAGCGCATGCCTCTCGTCGCGCAGGTCCTCGATCGCCAGCACCACGGTGTCGCGCACTCCCGACAGCAGCTGGTCGCCCAGCAGCGGGGCCTCCGTGTCCTCCAGCAGACCGATCCGCAGCGTCAGGAGGTGGCCGGCAAGGTTGCCCGAGTCCACCGTCGACACGTATGCGGGACGCAGAGGCTCCTGAGTCTCGATGTCGTACCAGTTGTAGAAGTGGCCCTCGTGACGGGCAAGGCCCGCCATCGCCGTGAGCGTCGCCTCCACGCGTCCGGTCATGTCCGCGAGGCTCACGTAGCCCAGGTCGTAGGCGTTCAGGTAGGACAGCAGCTGGAGGCCTAGGTTCGTGGGCGAGGTGCGCCACGCGACCATGCCGACAGGGTCCTCCTGGAAGTTGTCCGGGGCCAGGTGGTGGCTGCGCTCGGTGACGAACGTGTCGAAGAAACGCCACGTCTTGCGCGCGGCCCGGCGCAGCGCGCGCCGCTGCTTCGTGGTGAGCGTCTCATGTCGCGAAGGGGTCGGTTCCGAGATCCACAGCGCCAGGGCCGGGCCGGCGAGCCACCCGATCGCGAACAGCGCCGCGACCCCGAAGCGCTCCTGACGTGCGAACGCGCCGGCCGCGAGCAGAAGTATCGCCACGGCCGCCGACGGGCCGAGCGCCCTCCAGAAGGCGGCCGGCGTCCGCCCGGCGCTCTGCTCGGCCTCGGCGGCTGTGACCCACTTGAGCAGGTGCCGCCGGCTGACGGCCATGCGCCACAGGGTGCGCACGATCGCGTCGACCATCAGGAACGCCTCGTGCGGGAGCACGGCCATCTCGTACAAGCCGCGAACGGAGTTCGCGAAGAAGTCGCGCATGATGTCCGGGATCTGCGACCTCAGGCTCATCGACCTCGGCCGTGAGATCACCGAGTCCGCGAGCGAGAAGTACGCGGGGAACAGCACGACCGCTGGCAGGAACAGGGCCCACGCCAGCCCCCGCCCGGGCAGGACGAGCCACCCGACCGTGAACACGAGCAATGTGACCGGCGCCACGAGCGAGCGCCGCAGGTTGTCCACGACCTTCCATCGGTGGAGCGCCGACATCGGGTTGGGCACGAGGTCGCCGTCCTGGTTGCGGACCCTCGTGCCGAGGAACGGCAGCGTCTGCCAATCGCCACGGACCCAGCGATGGACACGCCCTGCGTTCGACAGGTAGTTCGCAGGGTAGTCGTCGATCACTTCTATGTCGCTGGCAAGCCCGGTGCGCAGGAAGCAGCCCTCGATCAGGTCGTGCGACAGCAACGCGTTCTCGGGGAACGCTCCGTGCAGCACGCCGAGGAACACGTCGACCTCGAAGATGCCCTTGCCGGTGAACGAACCTTCGGCGAAGACGTCCTGGTAGGTGTCGGAGACCGCCGACGCGTAGGGATCGATGCCGGTGCCGCTGGAGTACATGAGCGAGAAGCGCGACCTGTGGGCGCCCGGCAGCGACATGCCCACGCGAGGCTGGATCAGGCCGTAGCCGCGCCGGACGCGGCCGTCGCCCGGCTGCCACCGCGCGCGATTGAGAGGGTGGGCGATCGTCGCGATCAGACGCTTGACCGCGTCCCTGGGCACGACGGTATCGGCGTCGACCGACAGCACGTAGGTGACGTTGCGAAGCCACTCCTGGTCGCCGATGCGCGTGTGGATCGATGTGGATGGACCGTTGCGCAGCTCCCAGACGAACTCGTCGATGAATCCGCGCTTGCGCTCCCACCCCATCCAGGACTGCTCGCTCTCGCTGAACCGGCGTCCACGCAGCACGAGGTGGAACGGCCGTTCTCCCACCTCCGCCGCGTAGCGCTCGTTGAGCTCCTCGATGCCGCGCCGGGCCGCTTCGCACACGGGGCCGTCCGCGAGGACCTGATCCGCATCCGCCGGCGCCGGGTCCCCGAGGAAGGCGAAATGGACGTTGGGATCCCGGTTCGCCAGATAGGCGACCTCGAGCCCGTCGATGACGCCTGCGACGTTCGGGACCGAAAGCAGCAGTGATGGTACGACGACCACGGTGCGCCGTTCGTCGGCGACAGGTGCGTGGGGGTCGAGCTTCGGCAGCGCGCGAGGCGGGAACGCCGCCGCTGCCAACCGGTTGGTCAGCGCGATGCCCAGATCCGAGAGCGGCACCAGCGACACCAGGAGCAGCCCGACCAGCGGCCAGCCCCTGAGCCCCTGCTCGGAAGCGTAGAACCACAGTCCGGAGGCGAAGCCGGCGGTCGTAAGCGTCATCAGGCCAAAGTAGAACGTGCGCCGGAACCTCAACGGCCCCCTGAACAGGTGCTCGCGGAAGCGCGGCCGATACCCTATCGCGCTCTCCACCTCGTACCGGCCGGACCTGATCAGCCAGTGGCCGACGTGCCCGGCGACCTCGTCCTCCGGGTCGGCTGCGATGGCGGCCTCGCACCGGGCGATGATCGACTCGGCCAGCTCGATCTCCCCGAGCGGGGAGCGCTTGGACAACTCCTCGAGCGAGTGCCGGTAGCGGTCGCGACTGGCGAAGTCCATCCCGGCGTACGCACCCGCGGGGTCACGGCGCAGTACCCGCTCGACGCGCGACACGTCCTCGAAGAAGTCGTTCCAGTCCAGGGCGTTGAGGAGGCGGATCGAACCGATGGCGTTGGCTATCGAGACCTGGTCGGCCGCCTGAGTGCGCTGGTGCAGGACACCCTCGCCCTCGAGGTTCATCGACAGGGACGAGAGCCGCCCCGCCAGCCAGGAGTTCACGACGTCGGCCGCGAGCTCGGCGGCCTGCAGCCGCTGCGCGAGCCTGAGCAGGAAGACCGGCGAGTCGTGCCTTGGCTCGGTACCGATGCGCGCGAGCAGCTCCGGAAGCGAGTCCGGATCGTTCTGCTCGGCCAGCGTGAAGCGGTCCGCCCACGCGTCCGCCGCGTCCTCGTCGAGATGCGATTGCAGGACGCTGCGCGAGAGCCTTCGCAGGTTCTCCACGAGCCCGATGCGGAGCATGATCGGCACGGCCCAGCATTCGCCGATCGTGAGCGGCACGACCTCCTGGAACGCGTCGACGAACCCGAGCAGCGCGCCGACGTCCAAGCGCGAGTCGGTGCGGGAGATGATCGAGACCACTGCCTCGTAGACCCGCGGCAGCCCCTCATTCGGGCCCGACTCGAGGCGAGGGAGCTCCATGCCGTAGCGGACCGGCAGGTCCTCGCGCACTTCGCGGACCTGCTGTTCGATCAGGTAGTAGTTGTCGAGCAGCCACTCGCCCGCCGGGGATACCGCGCGGGGGCCCTGCGCCGCGCGGTTCAGCGCAGCGTTGTCCGCGGCCAGGTCCTTCGCAGCACGCGCGATCAGGGACAGCAGCGGCGTCGTGCGGAATCTGCCGCCAGCGGCCGTGCGCTGGCCCGCCGCGATCCGCCGCGCCTCTTCGGCCAGGCGGTCCGGTCCGAGAAGCTCATCGCGGAAGGGCGACTCCGGAGCGGAGTCGCGCCGGGCCGTGGCCGGTCCGGGCATAGGTCCTCCAGTGGCGTTCGCTTCGGGGGCTCGACACAGTGGTGCATGCCCGAATCAACCCTACACCAAGCCGGCGGCCCCGACACCGGCGCGTGGGACGATCGCGCGCCCGCGCGCCTACACCTTCACGTGCGTGATCAGGTACTCCAGGTAGCGCGACTTCATCTGCTTGCTCGCCATCGCCTGCTTGATCGGCGGCAGCTTCAGGATGACCCCGAGCACGCTCGCCATGGCTCTGTGGTTCCACATGACGTGGTTGTCGAAGATGAGGTTCTGCAGGTCGCCGCGCTCTATCGCCATGACCACGCTGCGGTGGACCGAGTTGACCGGCGTGATGACGCGCGAGGGGCGCGACTTCAGCCCCAGCGCTGCGCGCGAGCACACGCGCACACACACGCCGCAGCCGAGGCACAGGTCCTCGTTGACTTTGGCCCGCTTCGCGTTCGGGTGGGCCGGGTCGTTCGCGGAGACCATCGTCATCGCTTCCACCGGACAGGCGGATACGCACTTCCCGCACCCGTTGCAGGCCGCGTCGGCCACCACCGGCATGAAGTTCGAGGTATGCACCGGGTTGAGCATCCCGAACTTGCGAGCGGCGATCATCGCTTCGCAACAACATCCGCAGCAGTTGCAGATGAAGCTGACGCTCTCGCGCACGTTCTCGCCGAACTGCACGAGGTTGCTCTCGTAGGCCTGGTCGAGCAGGGCGAGCCCCTCGCTCACGTCGACCGGGCGCGCGTAGCCGTGCCGGGTCAGCGAGTCAGCGGTCCCGTTGAACGTCATGCAGATCTCCATCGGAGCGTCGCAGTTGCGCCCCACATGGGACATCTTGTGTCGGCAGTAGCAGGTGCCGACCCCCCGGTGCGTGGCGGTGCGGATGACCTCGCTCGCGCGCTCGTAGTCGAGCACATGCAGGGCGTTGTCGTTGGACAGCACCGGCTCGTGGACGAACACGCGCCCCAACTGCGTCTCACCGGTGGCGAACAGCGCCTTGATGAACTCCTCTTCCACGTTCAGGTACTGATAGAAGAGTTCGCCGAGCAGCTTCTGGTCGACGTCACCGCGGGTCCGCATCATCGAGAACTCGAAGAAGCCGGCCATCGGCGGCGGCAGGATGTAGTGGGTCTCGCCCTCGTGCTCCGAGTCGAGCAGGATCGCGCGGCCGGCCAGCTCATCGAGCACCTTGCGGGTCTCGGTGAGGTCCATCTTCAGGATCTTCGCGGCCTTGGCGGCCGTGAACGGCTTGATCGGCAGCTGGGCGACGACCGCCGCCTCACGCTCGCTGAACAGGACCGACAGGATCTTGTACAGCGACTCGGAGGGCGGGGCGCCTTGGGGGAACCGGTTCAGGCGATCGACCAGATCTGTGTAGCCGGACTTCAGGGAGTTGTGGGACACGGGACTCCTTCGTCGGTGAAGCCGATCGGATTCGTGGAGCCGGGACGCTCGCTGCCCATTCTCCCACCGGGACCGCCCTTCACGCACGGGTATTGTCCTACCGGCGAGCCGCGAGGTCCGGCCGGCGCGCGAAAGATCTGCCGGATCCTGCGTATGGACGGAGGTGAGGCGCGGAACACTCACCGGTAGTACGCTGGTGACGCCTTGAAGCTGCACACAGAGGTGTCAGCCGCTCGAGCGCGAGTGGGGGTCGCAGATGCCCGATCTGTACCTCATCGCACTGCTGTGCGCCAACGCGTACTTCCTTCTCACTGCGCTGGCGAACGTGGTCTATTTCCGGCTCGCTACCAAGCCTCCCCGGGTCACCGGCGGCCCCTTGGTCTCGGTGATCGTGCCGGCGCGCAACGAGGAGGGCTCCATCGCCCGTTGCCTCGAGTCGCTGAGCGCGCAGGAGTACGCCGACTTCGAGGTGATAGTCGTCGATGACGACTCGAGCGACGCGACGGCCGAGATCGTCGCTGGCTACGCCGCTCATGATCCGCGCGTACGGCTCGTGCGCGGCGTCCCCCTCCCGGACGGGTGGATGGGCAAGACGCATGCGCTGTCGGAGGGGGCCGCGGTCGCGCGCGGGGAGATCCTGCTCCTCGCGGACGCGGACGCGGTCCACACGCCCCGCAGCGTCTCGTGGGCCGTGACGAACCTTCAGGACCACCACGCGGACATCCTTTCCGGCTACCTCCGGCAGGACTACGGCAGTTTCGGCGAGCGGCTGGTCGTGCCGACGATGTACGCGATGATGCTGCTGGTCCCGCTCTTCCTCGTTCCGCGCGTGCGCAGCTCGCGCATCGCGTTCGCCATCGGGCAGTACGTGGTACTGCGCCGCAGCGCCCTCGATGCGGTCGGCGGCTTCGAATCCATCAAGGGATCCGTGGTCGACGATATGGCGATGGCGATCCGGATGAAGGACTCCGGCTTCCGCAACGTGTTCCTCGACGCGAGGCAGGCGGCGCGCTGCCGCCTCTACGACGGGTACCCCAGCGCCTTCCACGGGATCTCGCGCTCGATCTACAGCGCGCTCGGCGGGAACCCGTTCGGGGCGCTCGCAGTGTCGGTGGTGATCGTCGGGATCATCGTCGCGCCGGCGTTCTGGGTACTTTCATCGAACGTCAGGCTCGCGATGCCGCCGACTGCCGTCACCGGCGCCATGGTCCTCTTCGCGCTGCAATGGGCGCTGGTCACGTGGGACCGCGACATCCCGCTGACCGCCTTCTTCCTGTACCCGCTCGTGTTCTTGGACCTGGTGGTCATCCTCGACACGTCGATGGTCAGGACCGGGTTCGGCCGGGGCGTCGACTGGAAGGGACGCAGGGTCCGCACGACGATCGACGACGCTGCTGCCGCCGCGGCCCGCCTGGCCGATGCTGCAAGCAGGGCAGGCAGAGACAAGTGATGATGCCGCCCACCGACATGCTGCGGATCCTCGTCGCGATCGCGGCGGCGCTGGCGCTCGGGTCGTTCCTGCCCGCCAACGCGCTCGCGCGCGGCCGCGGCGTCGACATACGCGGACGCGGCGACGGCAATCCCGGAACGATCAACGCCGTCCGGGTGCTCGGCTGGGGACCGGGCCTGCTGACCGCCGTGTACGACCTGTCGGTCGGGGTGGTCGCCGTCTGGATCGCCGGCCTTCTCGCGGTCCCCGCGGGCTTCGGCTACCTGGCCGGCCTCGCGACGATCGTCGGGCACCGGTTCCCTGTGTTCAGCGCGCTGCGCGGCGGCGGCCAAGGGATGGCGGCGTCCGCGGGACTGTTGGTCTATGGGGTGGGCGAGGCGGCCGCGCACGGCTGGCTGACCGGTGCGGAGTTCGGCCTTCTTCTCGCGGTACTGCTCGTGGCGTTCCTGCTGACCCGGTCGGACAGCGCGGCGGGGATCGTCATGCTGCCGCTGCTGGTCGGGATGATGTTGCTCTCGCGCGCCGACTGGCCGTTCATCGCGTTCATGTGCGCGGTGGCGGGCTACATATGGGTCGTGCAACTGGCCCCGGCCCGGCGCTCGGTCGCGTCACGCGCCGTGAGGCCCGCGCACGGCCGGACGCGCGACTGACCCTCTAGGCGAGGGCGTCGGCGGCCGCGGCGGCAGAAGCGCGCAGGTCGCGAAGGTCCTTGTCGGCGTGGGCGCGCCTGAACACCGGCATGATCCGGTCGAGCGACACGACCGCTCCATGCCCGGGGAACAGCTTGCGGGCGCCGGAGTCGATCAGCGCGCGCCAGCTCGCGAGCATCGCCGGCTCGTCCACCGCCATGATCGAGAACTCCGGAGGCGTGACCCCGGGCAGACGCGGGCCCTGGACGAGGTCGCCAACGAACGCGGACCCGTCGTCGAGCACGACCGTCAGGTCGCCGCTGCTGTGACCGGGGGTGTACAGGATGCGGCCGTCCAGCCCGAAGCGCTCCATCGAGGCGCCGTCCTCGACCCCGGAGACCCGGGTGAGGCGCGGCAGCCGCATCTTCGGAAGCGCGAAGCCGGCGATGACCTCGTAGCATTTCGCGAAGAAGTTGAGGCCGGGCGAGACGAGGCTGCCACCGGCGCGGAGGGTCTCCACGTGGGAGGGATGGCACACGATCTCGCAGCCACTCGCCTTCTGGACCTCGGCAAGCCCTCCGAAGTGATCGATGTGAGCGTGAGTCACCAAGGCGAACTTGAGCTGCTCGGGGCGGCGCCCGATCTTGGCGATCCGGCGCAGGATACGGTCGCCGGTGCCGAGCATGCCGCCGTCCACGAGGAACAAGGTCTCAACGGTCTCGATCAGGTAGCTGTAGGCAAAGATGCCCGGGATTCTATGGATTCGCATGCACATGGGAGAGCAACGCGGGTGCCGGACGCCGGTCGGGGGCGCGGCCGTTGCCAGACCTACATACGCGAGGACCCCGTTCGGCGCACCTCCGGCAGCATGGTCCTGGCACGCGCCGTGCTACTATCACGACAGGTAGCGATATATCGCGTTACAACAGCAACGAAAGGAACTGACATGCACACTCCACACAACAGCGACGAGTCCGGCGGCCGCGGGATGCACGGCAACCACGAGGGATTCGGCCACCGCGGCTTCAAGGGGCCGTTCGGTATGGGCGGTATGGGCGGCATGGGCGGACACGGCTTCGGCCCCGGCGGCCCTCGCGCTCGCCGCGGCGACATCCGCGCGGCCGTCCTTCGCCTGCTCTCCGAGGCCCCGATGCACGGCTACCAGATCATCCAAGAGCTTTCCGCGCGCAGCGGTGGCGCCTGGAGCCCCAGCGCCGGTTCGGTCTACCCCACCCTGCAGCTTCTGGCCGACGAAGGGTTGATCGTTTCCGAGGAGTCCGCGGGTAAGAAGGTCTTCAGCCTCACCGAGGCAGGGACCGCCGCGGTCGCCGAGACCGCCGGCCAGCCCGCACCTTGGGAAGCGGTCGCGCAGGGCGGCATCCACAACAGCGACTACCGCGAGGCGGTCGGCAAGCTCATGGGTGCCGTGTTCCAGATCGGCAAGAACGGCACGAAGGCCCAGACCGACGCCGCTCTCGAGGTCCTGGACGACGCTCGCAAGAAGCTCTACGCGATCCTCGCCGAGGACTAGGCGTCACCCGGAGCGCGAACGGCCCGGCTCTCGCTAGAGGGCCGGGCCCTCGCGCCCGTACGGCGCCGGAGTCTCGCGCCGCACCACCGGGCCGCCGCCCGCTGCGCCGTACCGACGAACGAACTCCCCCGGAGGACCCATGAACGCGTCACAGCTCCGCGCGCGCTACTGGCGCATCGTCCTGTTCTTCGGCCGGGTGACCCTCGGCTTCATCTTCTGGGAACTCGTGCTACGCAAGGTCGGCCTCGGCCGCTGGGCGGACCGCAACCGATCGCGACGCAACCAGGCCATCGCGGTCCGTTTCCGCGCGCTCGCCATCAAGATGGGCGGGCTCATGATCAAAGTGGGCCAGTTCCTGTCGGCGCGCCTGGACATACTGCCTCCCGAGATCACCGACGAGCTGGCCGGCCTCCAGGACGAGGTGCCCGCGGAGAGCTTCGCCGCAATCCGTATCGAGGCGGAGTCCGAACTCGCCCTCACGCTCATGGAGCACTACGCCAGCTTCGAAGAGACCCCGCTGGCTGCCGCCTCGCTGGGACAGGTGCACCGCGCCTGCCTGCGCGAGACCGACGCTGCCGAGGTCGGATTCGCCGACGTTGTGGTCAAGGTCCAGCGTCCGCACATCGAGCAGGTGGTCGAGGTCGACCTGGCCGCGATCCGCCGCGTGGGCGGCTGGCTGCAACGCTACAAGCCGGTCCGCGACCGGGCCGACGTCGCCGCGCTCATCGAGGAGTTCGCCACCACCACGCGCCAGGAGATCGACTACTTGGCCGAAGGCGGCAACGCCGAGACGTTCGCCGCCAACTTCGCGGACGACGAGTTCGTGGGCGTTCCGCGCGTCGTGTGGGCCCTGACCACGCGACGGGTCCTGACGCTCGAGGACGTCTCCGCCATCAAGCTGGGCGACTACGACGCCATCACCGAGGCCGGCATCGCGCGGTCCGACGTCGCGGCCACGCTGGCCGACACCTACCTCAAGCAGATCTTCGAGGACGGCTTCTTCCACGCCGACCCGCACCCGGGCAACCTGTTCGTCACACCATTGGAAGGCGTCGACGCCGACGGCGACCGCAACTGGAAGCTCACGTTCATCGACTTCGGCATGGTCGGCCGCGTGCCGGAGAACCTGCGGGAGGGCCTGCGCGAGACGGTGATCGCCGTCGGGACGCAAGACGGCGCCCGGCTCGTGCGCGCCTTCAAGACGCTCGACGTGCTTCTGCCCACCGCCGACCTCGCGCTGATCGAGCGGGCGAGCATGGCCGTGTTCGACCGGTTCGGCGGCATGGCGATGGACCAGCTCAAGAGCATCGACCACAGCGAGATGATGAGCTTCGGCCTGCAGTTCCAGGAGCTCATGCTCAACCTGCCGTTCCAGCTGCCCGAGAACCTCCTTCTGCTGGGGCGGTCGATCGCGATCCTGTCGGGCATGTGCACGGGGCTCGAGCCGGAGTTCAACATCTGGGACTCGATCGCGCCATACGCGACGTCGCTGATATCCGAAGAGGGCGGCTCGACCTGGGACACGGTCCTGTCCGAGGGGACCAAGATCCTGAAGACGATGGTGGCGCTGCCTGCGCGCGCCGACCGCGTGCTGACCCAGATGGAGCGCGGCGAGCTCGGCGTGCAGACCCCGATGCTCGACCTGCGGATCCGACGGCTCGAACGCTCGGTGGGACGCATCGCCACGGGGCTCGTGTTCGCGGCGCTGCTGATCGCGGGCGCGGTCCTGTACGGCGCCGACCCGGGCTTCGGCCGGCTGCTGATGGGAGCTTCCGTGCTGCCGCTGCTCATGCTCATGTTCGGCGGACGCGGCGGGCATCCGGGCCGGCGATAGGGACGACTGCAAGCTCCGGCGCCATCAGAACGACAGTATGATCCCGCCCAGCCCCGCGTAGGTCGCCATCGCGGCGCCCATCTCGTTGACGATGAAACTGCGCGGACTGCAGCATTCGCCGATCGCCTGTCTCAACCGTTCCGTGTCCTCGAGGTTGTCGCAGTGCGTGATCCCGACGTCGCGGCCGGACAGGTCGGGGCGCATGTCGCGCAGCCGCTGCACTGCCCGCTCGATGAGCCGCTTCCTGCCGTGGACCTTCTCGAGCAGGATGACCTCGCCGCGATCGTTGTGGAGCAGCACCCTGATGTCCAGGACCTTGCCCACGCTGCCCTCGAACCGGCTCAGGCGTCCTCCCCGAACGATGTTCTCGAGCGTGTTGAGCAGCACCAGGGTGTTCAGCCCGTCCCGGTACTCGGTGAGGAGCGGAACGATCTCGTCGACCGTGCGCCCGGCGGCGGCAAGCTCGCACGCCTTCAGGACCTGCAGCCCGTGGCCGATCGAGGCGTTGAGGGAGTCGAAGACCGTCACGTCGGCTCCCGACAGCCCGGCGCCCAGACAAGCGGACTGGTAGGTCCCGCTCAGTTTCGACGAGACCGTGAGGCACAGGACCGGGCCGTCGGCGGACACCGCGTCGAAGGCCTCTGAGAAGGCGGCTGGCGCAGGTTGTGAGGTCTTGGGAAGCTCCGGGCTTCGCGCCATCTTCTCGAAGAACTCGCCCGGAGTGATGTCGATGCCCTCGAGGTAGTCGGCCCCCTCGATGTCGACCGACATGGGCACCAGCGTGATGCCGTACCGTTCGAGCAGCCCGTTGGGTATATCGCAGGAGCTGTCGGTCACGACGTGCAGCGTGTGGATCGCCCCCCACCACCACCGGATACGAAGCGTCTCGGAACCGAGCGCTCGCAAGACACTTTCCCACATAGCACCGGAAGCCAAGCGGCCCTCGGGGCGGGAACACACGAGAGGTACTGACGAGATGAGCCCGACCTTGGTGTTCGCGATCGGATCGATGCTGCTGGCAGCGTCACTGTACACGGTCGCCGTGTTCGGCGAGCGCACCGCACGCCAGCTCAAGCCCTGGCACCCGGCGCTGTTCTGGTTCGGCCTGGTGTTCGACACGACCGGCACGACGCTGATGTCGCAGATCGCCGGCGGCTGGAGGTGGGACGTCCGCGGAGTCACCGCCCCCTCGCCATCGTGCTGATGCTCGCCCACTCCGCGTGGGCGACTATCGCCCTGCTGCTCAAGAAGCAGGGCGTGCTGCGCAGCTTCCACAAGTTCAGCATCCACGTCTGGGCGCTGTGGATGGCCGCGTTCCTGAGCGGGATCGTGCTGGTGGCGCTGAAGCTGAGCTAGCAGGAACGCCCCGCGCATGGGGCCCACCGCTACTTGCGCAGGCCAGCCAGCATCGCCTTGTCAGCGGCGAGCACGAAGTCCAGAACGAGCTGCCCGGCGCGCGCCACCTTGGCCGCGCTCACGTGGTTCGCCGTGTCGCGAGTCGTGTGGTAATTGGGATCGTTGCGCCATTCCATCCACGAGACCGGTATCCCGATCCGCTCAAAGGGCTCGTGGTCGCTGTAGCCGACCGTGCTGGGATCGCGAAGGTAGGAGAGCTTGAATCCGGCGGTCTTGGCCCGCGCGACGAGCAGGTTCGAGAGGGACTTCGGGCCGATCCCCATGGTGCGCGATACGAGCGTGGACCCAACCCCGATCATGTCGAGGGAGATCATCGCCGAGACCGCCTTGCGCTGGGCGGCGGACATGGACTTCACGTACCTGCGCGATCCGTCGTGGTGATGGTCCGGGTTGGTGTCGACCATCTCCTCAGCGCCGAAGAAGACGAACTCGACGCTCGCGTACAGCGGGCTGCCGGCGACGTTGCGCGCGATCTCCAGGAGCGCGGCGCACCCCGACGCATTGTCGTTCGCCCTCAGGGACGGCCTCTTGGAATCCATGTGGGCGCCAAGGACGATCACCCGCGTCGACTCGCCGCTTGCGCGTGCTACGACATCGCGGCTCGTCGCGCCGCTCGGAAGCTTGAAGCTGCGTACCTCGGGTCCGTAGCCCATCGCGTGCAGGCGCCGCACGATGAGGTCGGCGCCGAGGCGCTCGTTGGTCGTTCCCGACTTGCGCACGCCGATCTTGGCAAGAGCGGTGATGTCCTTGAGCGCCTTGGCCCCGTCGAACTTGGCTGGGACCACGGGGACTGGAGGGGTGGGGTCCACCGAAGGCGTCGTCGGTTCCTGCGCAGGAGCCGCGGTCTGCGACGGCTCGCTGGTCGCAGTGGCCTTGAGGGTGACGGTGGTCTGCGAACCCGCTGCGGCCTCGACACGGTCGGAGCGGACGCCGACTCCCAGCACTCGGCCGGCAAAGAGCCCGGTGCCGACGACGACAATGGCGATCGCCAACCACCAGCCGACCGGCCACCGCTTCGCCCTGCGCCTCGCCGTCACGAAGTCTTCCGTCTGTGCCGCCTAAGCGCTTGAGCTTGTCAGCGGCCCCGTGCCTGTGAACACGTGAAGGACTCGGTCGCCCTCGACCGTGGGAGATGCGAGAACCGACATCAAGCCCGATCTGCCGTCGGTCGTCTCGAGGCGCATCACTACTCCCGGCTCGATGACCATCCCGAGGGGAAGCGCCACGTGGGCGTGCCACCCCGCATCGTTCGAACCCGCGGAAGCATCGATGATGTCCAGCAACACGGTGGTGCCGGGAACCACGACTCTGTCCCCGTCGGAGATGGTGCCTTCGACCTCTTCCATGAGTGCGTCCCTTCACGCGGACCGGCCGGCCTGCTACTTGAGGACGTCCTTGATGCCACGGACGCCGCGCTTGACGCTGTCCTTGGCCTTCTCAGCGTCCTCCGCCAGTTTCGCCCCCGCGTTCTGAACCTGGCCATCGAACTCCATCTGCGGATCATCGGTGAGCCGGCCGACGGTCTCCTTGACCTTCCCGCCTGCCTGGTTGGCTTTGTTCTTCACCTTGTTCTCGAGACCCATTGCGATTCCTCTCGTAGATGACAC
>DATCGP010000008.1:0-13951 GCA_036508875.1 Coriobacteriia bacterium
GTCCGGATGCGCTCCCGGCCGATCGCGTCGGCCATGCCATCGGTGAGCTCCTGCATCCCGCGCTTGAACGTGTTGAAGAACGCCCAGGGCTTGGCGCCGGGCTTGGGTGGATACTTCTTGCGCATCTCCTCGCGCTTCTTGCGCTCGTTGAGGAAGCCGCGGATCAGCGAGCCGAACTGCTGCTCCATCTCGAGGAAGTTCGGGAAGGTGGCTGCAAGCGACATCTCGGAGGGGTCCGAGGCGTGCACGCCGCCCACGAGCGGCTCGGCGAGCCGCTCTAGGCTCTCCCGCCCCATGCGACGCACCACGAAGCTCTCCAGCGTCTCGTCGTGGTCCTGCGCCGTCTCTCCTGGCGCCCACTTCACCTTGCGCGGCAGGAACCAGTCGAGCGCCATGCGGAACTTCGCGGGCCACGAGTAGAGCGTTGTGGTCGCCAGCGGAACGAGCTTGGTCGGCGCGAACATCATGATGCCGTCGGGCATCTCGATGAGGCGCTTGCCCTTCACGATCAGCGTCTTCTTGTTCTCTTCGCGCGCCGGGACCATCTCGTCGGCGATGCCCAGCATCCGGGCGATGCGCGCGATCGCCGGCTTGCCGGACACGAACGCGTCCGAGCCGCCGTCGACGACGTATTCGTTGCCGTCGGCGTCGTGAACGATGTCGCTCGCGAGCTTGCCGCCCGGACGTTCGCCCTTCTCGACAAGCACGCAGTCGACCTCGACGCCTGCCGCGGCCGCCCGACGCACCTTGTAGGCCGCGCCAAGCCCTGCCGCGCCGCCCCCGATGATGATGACCTTCTTCACGCTGTGCGCCCCTCCGTGTGCTTTCCGCGAGCCGTTCGCTGATGGGTAGCGGTGCCAGCGGCCGCATGGCCGCGTCCCGCCACCTAGTAGATGCGCTTCTCCTCGACCGAGTCCTCCGCGAGCGTCATGCCGAAGTCACCGAGGACCTTGGTGACCGCCCGTTCCCCGCTCTCGAGTGCGTTGGGCACGCCCACGCCGCGGTAGGCGTTGCCGGCAAGCGCGAGGCCGGCCACGGCGGCTTGCAGCCGTTCGATCTCGTCCACGCGGTCGAGATGCCCGAGCGTGTACTGCGGCATGCCGCCTTCCCATCGGAAGATCTTGGCGTAGCGCGGCCTCGCGTCGGGCTTCACGCCGATCAGGTCGACCATCTGTGTGCGCGCCAGTTCGATCAGCTCGTCGTCCGGCTTCTCGAGCACGTGCTGGTCCCGGGGACCGCCAAGGAAGCCGCGCAACAGCACACGGCCCTCGGGAGCCCGGTCCGGCCACTTCGACGACATGAGCGAGACGCCCGTGAGCGACCGCTTCTCGACTGCCGGCGTCAGTATCCCGTGCCACGCCTTGTCGAACGGGCAATCAGCCTCGTCGAACGCGAGGATCACCGTTGCCGACGAAGAGCACGGTATCGTCCCGACCAGATCGGCGATGGCCGGCTCGGCCGCACTCAGCAGCGCGGCGGTGGCCCATGCCTCGGAAGCCACGATGACCGCGTCAGCGCCGATCTCCTCGCCCGTCGACAGCGATACGCGCCACGCGTCGCCCTCGTGGCGCAGAGCGGTCACCGCGACGCCGGTACGGATGTCCTCGCGCCCCGCCGCGTCCGCCATGCGGTCGATGATGAACTGCAGGCCGAGCTTGAACGACGAGAAGAACGTCCGCCGCTTCGCCCCGGGCTTCGGCGGATACTTCCTCTTCATCTCCTCGACCTTGCGGCGCTGCGCCAGGAATCCGCGCACGAGCGAGCCGTGCTTCTGCTCCATCTCCAGCAGCATCGGATACGTGGCTGCGAGCGACATGTTCGCGGGGTCGGAACCGTTCACGCCGCCGATCAGGGGCTCGCCCAGGCGGTCGAGACACTCCCGCCCCATGCGGCGCACGACGAAGCTCTCGAGCGTCTCGTCGTGGTCCTGCGCGGTGTCTCCGCTGATCCAGTGCAGCTTGCGTGGGATGACGAGGTCGAGCGCCATCCGGAACTTGGCCGGCCACGAGTACAGGCTCGTGGTCGCCATGGGGACGAGCTTCGTCGGGGCGAACATCATGATGCCGTCCGGCATCTCCACCAAACGGCCGTCCTTGACGATGAACGTCTTCTTCACGTCATCAAGGGTGCCGGTCTCCTCGTCGAAGACGCCGAGCATCCTGGCCACCCGGTGCACCGCGGTCTTGTCGGTGAGGAAGGCGTCCGAACCGCCGTCGGCGATGTAGGCGCCACCGTCAGAGTCCTGGGCGATGTCGGTGAAGATCTTGCCGCCCAGCCGGTCGTCCTTCTCCACGAGCGTGAAGGAGACCTCGCATCCCGCGTCCGCGGCCCGCTTGATCTTGTACGCGGCGCCGAGACCGGCTATTCCCCCGCCGATGACCACGATGTGCTTCATGCAGTCCTTCAGCCCCCCGGATCGATCGTGACAGGACCTTGGCGCCACCGTCGCTGCGACGGATCGCGCACGGACGTTCCACTACGCGACGGCGCGGACCGCTTCAGCCAGCGCCTGGATCATGTCCTCGCCGTCGTTGGGAGCCTTCGCCCGCGCGAACTCGATCCCCGCGCTCAGGGCGCGGTCCGCTGCCGATACGTCGAGGTCGTAGAGGGTCTCCATGTGGTCCATCGCGAACCCGATGGGAGCGACGACCACCGCACCGAAATCGTTGGCGACCGCGGCGTCGATGACGTCGTCCAGGTCGGGGCCTATCCACTCTCCACCACGGCGGCCCTTGCTCTGGAACGCGAGCAGCCAAGGCGCGGACCCGCCGCGGCCACCGAACGCCTCGAGGCCCGGGACGGAGTCGAACCCGTCCGCCGCGCCCAGTCCCGTGCGGGCCGCGACCTCCCCGGCGGTCTCCTTGAGCTGTTCGACGTACGAGGGGTCCGTCTCTACGTCCGAAACGGGAAGGCTGTGAGCGGTGAACGCGGCAAGTACCCTGTGCGGGCGCATCTCGTCGTCGAGCAGCACCGCGACCAGGCTGTCGGCGAGCGCGGTGAGGAACGGCTCCGAGCGCCGGTAGTCGGCCGCTTCGATGACCGACACGCCCTCGTGCCCCGTGACCGCAAGTTCGACGGCGGCCCGGTAGGCACCCGTGGTCGCCGCAGCTTCGAACGGCGAGAGGGAGAGCGACACGATCCGCCGGACGCCGGACGCGACGAGAGCGTCCACGGCCGACGCGATGGAGGGGTCCGAGTGGAGCATCCCAACGGCCACAGGGATGGTGACGCCCTCGGTCGCTCGCGGAAGTGTCTTCGGCACGCCGAAGAAGCCGACCGAGTCGTCCTCGCTCTCCTCCGCGCGAGGAAGCCCGTTGAGCTCCCTCTCGAGCTGGACGGCGATCCTCTCGGCCATCGGCGGCAACGGGGACGAGCCCCCGATCGTCAGGTAGCGGCGGCGCGCCTCGTCGAGTGACCCCTGACTCGGCTCACAGCCGAGCAGCGAGCACATGAACGGGGCGATCTCGTCGAGGTCTCCGGGACCTCCGAAAGCCGTGATCAGGACTCCTGTGCGGATCATCCGTCGTCTCCCTATCCTGCTATCTTGCGGCGAGCACTCGCGCGGAGTGCTCGTGCACCAAGCGCACGAACGTCCGCGCCTTCTCCGGGTCGGTCGTCTTGTGGATGCCGTGCCCGAGGTTGAACACGTGACCCGGTCGGGTGCCGACCTTCGTCACGATGTCCTCGACTATCGCCGAAAGCGCGCCGTCCGGGGCGAACAGGGCCACCGGGTCGATGTTGCCCTGGATGCCGAAGCGGGCGTCGATCGCCTCGACCGCGTGCGCCATGTCCATCCGCCAGTCGATGCCGATGACGTCTCCGCCCGCGCGCTGGACGAGGTCGATCATCGAGGTCGCACCGTTCGCGAAGTGGATGACGGGCACGCCGCCCGGGACCTTGGCCGTGCCATACGCGGTCACCTCGTCGATCACGCGCTTCGAGTGAGGCAACACGCTCCGCTCGTAGTCGTAGGGCGCCACATAGCCGACCCATGAGTCGAAGAGCTGGACGACCTGCGCGCCGGCGTCGATCTGCGCGCACAGGTAGGCGATAGTCGTGTCGGCGAACTTGCCCAGCAACGAGTCCCACGCGACCGGGTCCGACCACATGAGCGCCTTGCAGTTCTCGTAGTCGCGGGTGCCGTGGCCCTCGATGGCGTAGCTCGCCAAGGTGAACGGCGCGCCTGCGAACCCGATCAACGGGACCTTATCCGCGAGCTCGCGGCGAAGGATCTTCAGGGTCTCCATGACGAAGGGCGTCGCCTCGAGCGGATCGGCGACGCGCAGGACGGCGACATCGGCCGCGGTCCGCACCGGGTTGTGGATGACCGGGCCCTCGCCTTTCGCGAACTCCAGGTCGAGCCCCATCGCCGGGAACGAGACGAGGATGTCCGAGAACATGATGGCGGCGTCCACGCCTACCAGGTCCACTGGCTGCATGGAGACCTCGACCGCGAGCTCCGGCGTACGGCACATCTCCAGGAAGCCGTGGTTCTCGCGGATCGCCCGGTACTCGGGCAGGTAGCGTCCCGCCTGCCGCATCATCCAGACCGGCGTGTGTGAGACCGGTTCGCGCCGGCAGGCGCGCAGAAAGGTGTCGTCGAACGGCATGCGGCATGTCCTTTCGGGACAGAAGCGGGCGCGAGCCCGGGAGGGTCATCGACGGGCGCCCATTGTAGCAAAGAGACGGCACCCCCACGCGTGCGCGCGCACCCCCGCACGACCGCTCTCGCCCGCGCGCGAGAGCGCCGCGGCCCGGATGATCCGGACCGCGGCGCCTGAGTCGTCGCGCTGCGCGAGCTGGCCCCGAGTGAGGACTAGAGAGCGCCGTCGACGATGATCTTGACGATGCTCGGGTCGGCCAGGGTCGAGATGTCGCCGAAGGTCTCGAGGTCGCGCTCGCCTGCGGCGATCTTGCGCAGGATGCGGCGCATGATCTTGCCCGAGCGGGTCTTCGGCAGCTCCGGGACGATCTGGATGTGGTCCGGCTTCGCGATCGGACCGATCTGCTCTCGGACATGGCCCTGCAGGATGCTCTCCACGCCCTTCGGGACCTCGACCCCGGTCTTGAGGATGACGTAGGCGTAGATGCCCTCGCCTTTGATGTCGTGCGGGAAGCCGACGACCGCTGCTTCGGCGACGATCGGATGGCTCACGAGGGCGGACTCGACCTCGGCCGTGCCCATCCGGTGACCGGAGACGTTGATGACATCGTCGACGCGGCCCATCAGCCAGTAGTGGCCGGTCTCGTCGATCCTCGCGCCGTCTCCGGTGAAGTACTTGCCGGGGAACTGCGAGAAGTACGTGTTCTTCACGAGCGTGTTCTCGGGGTCGCCCCACGTGCCGCGCAGCATGCCCGGCCACGGGAACTCGATGCACAGGCGACCGCCGGAGTTGACCGGCGTCGGCGTCCGGTCCTCGTTCAGGATGACGGGGCGGATACCGAAGAAGGGGAACGTCGCAGAGCCCGGCTTCATCGGCGTCCAACCAGGCTGGTTCGTGATCATGTGCCCGCCGGTCTCGGTCTGCCAGTAGGTGTCGACGATCGGCACCTTGCCGTCTCCGACCACGTTGTAGTACCACATCCACGCCTCGGGGTTGATCGGCTCACCCACGGTGCCGAGCACCCGCAGACTCGAGCGGTCCCACTTCTTCACCGGCTCTTCGCCGGACTTCATCATGGCCCGGATCGCGGTCGGCGCGGTGTAGAACTGCGTGACCCCGTGCTTCTCGACTATCTCCCACATGCGGCCCGCATGCGGATAGGCCGGCGTTCCTTCGAACAGGAGCGACGTGGCGCCGACACAGAGCGGTCCGTACACGATGTAGCTGTGGCCGGTGATCCACCCGATGTCCGCCGTGCAGAAGAAGACGTCCTCGTCGTGGTAGTCGAAGTCGTACTTGAACGTGATCGCCGTGTACAGGAGGTAGCCGGCGGTGGTGTGCAGCACGCCCTTCGGCTTGCCGGTCGAACCGGACGTGTAGAGGATGAACAGCGGGTCCTCGGCATCCATCCACTCGACCTCGCAGTGGTGGCTGATGTCGGAGGCACGCATCTCCTCGTGGTACCAGAAGTCGCGGCTGGGCTCCATGTCGACGCGGGCGCGGGCGCGGGAGACCACGATGCAGGTCTCGACCGTCGGGCACTCGTACAGCGCGGAGTCCGCTTCCGACTTCAGCGGCACGACGCGGCCGCCACGGATGCCCTCGTCCGCGGTGATGAGCATCTTGCACGCCGAGTCTTGGATCCGGTCGCGTAGCGCGGCGGCCGAGAAGCCGCCGAATACGATGGAGTGGATGGCGCCGATGCGCGCGCATGCCAGCATCGCGATGGCGAGCTCGGGGATCATCGGCATGTAGATCGCGACCCGATCGCCCTTCTTGATGCCGTGCTTCTTGAGCACGTTGGCGAACTTGCAGACCTTGTAGTAGAGAGACTGGTACGTGTAGACCTTCGAGCGGCCCTCGTCCGACTCCCAGATGATCGCGGCCTTGTTGCGGCGCCACGTCGTCAGGTGCCGGTCAAGACAGTTGTACGCGACGTTGGTCTGGCCGCCCTTGAACCACTCGACCTTGGGCGTGTCGAACTCCCAATCGAGGACCTTGTCCCACTTCTTGTGCCAGTACAGGTACTCGTCGGCCTGTTCGGCCCAGAAGCCCTCGGGGTCTTCGACCGACCGCTTGTACATCGCGTCGTACTCTTCGCGAGTCTTGAGGTACGCACGCTCGCGTATGTTCGCAGCCGGCTCGAACACCAGCCCCTCCGCCTGCATCGAATCAATGGACTCACTCATCGCCGCATCGCCTCCTTCGCTGGATCGCACAGTATGGCCGGTCCACCCGCGTATCTGCCCGGAACCGGGCGGCACGCGCACCCTCACCCAGCCGGCCACCTGGTCGGCCGCTGAGGCAATGATTGCGGCGAGAAGGCGCGCCTGTATGCCTTTCAGGGGTCAGCGGCGGTGCCGCGTCGGTCAACGGCGGCAACCAGCCGATGAAGGTTATTGCATCCCTTGTGTCTCGGAGTTACAGTCTTGATGGTTTCAGTTTCCCTTCCCTGAAGCTTCGCACCACGGATGTGGGACGAAGAAGATGGGCACCGGACATGAGCCAGGGGCCGGCACCTCTGAGCGAAACGGTGCTTCGCGGTGACCGCATGAGCGGTACCGCCAGAGACTCAGGGGTAACCGGGGAAGGAATGTGGGAAGCCCGGCTCGAAGGCCGGGCTTCTCCGTATTCTGGGACAGTCTGCGTTCCGGTACGTGACTCCCGGTATGCGACGCCTCGCGCTAGTGGCCCGGGACCAAGCTGATCCACCGCCGAACGGATCCCTGGGTGTCGCGCAGCGTCGTGGAATCGGTCACGATCGCCATCGTCCGGGTCGTGCGGGTCACGAGAACGTCACCATGCCGTGGCTCATCGGGGCGCCACCCAGCACGTGGATGTGCAGATGCGGGACGGACTGCCTGGCGTCCGGCCCACTGTTGACGATCACCCTGTATCCGGACGCTGCGACACCCGCGAGTCCCGCGACCTTCGGGATCGCCGCCATGAGCGCGGCGGCAAGCTCGGGTGACACGTCGTCGGCGGGGTCGGAGTGGTGCTCCCGTGGCACGATCAGGACGTGGACGGGCGCCTGCGGCTGCGCGTCGTTGAAAGCGACCACCTGGTCGTCCTCGTAGACGAACGGGACCGGGATCTCCCCGGCGGCTATCTTGCAGAAGATGCAGTCCTCCACGTGCTCACTCCTTCGTCGCGGGAACGGCGATGTACCGGCCCTCGCCTGCGGCCCGTGCGGGCGCTGCGGCCGCGATCAGCTCTCGTCGCCGCCGGCTTCGTCGCTCTCTATCTCGCCCATGAGCATGGTGACCTTCTGCTCGGCCTCCGTGAGCCGCGCCTGACATGCGCGCAGGAGCGCGACGCCACGCTCGTAGCGAGCAAGGCTGTCTTCGAGATCGAGCTGCCCGCTCTCGAGCGCGCTGACGATCGTCTCGAGTTCGGCGAGGGCGTCGGAGAACCGCATGCTCTCGGGGGACAGCGCAGTATCGGTCATGGCATGCCAACTCCTTCTTCCGTGATGGTCTCGACGACGCACCCCGCGGCACCGCTGTGCAGACGCACACGCACTCGCTCACCCGGGGCGAGCGTCGAGGCGTTTCGGACCACCGTCGTGCCATCCGCCGCATAGCATACGGCGTAGCCGCGGGCGAGGATCCCCAGCGGCGAGAGCCCTTCCAGGCGCTCGGCCCCGTGCCTCACGTCCACGCGCCCTCGCTCGAGCGCGCGGAGCACGGCAGCGGACATGCGCTCCGCCGCGACACCCACGCGTGTGCGGTCGCGCGCGAGCGGGCCCGGGAGCGCGCGTGCGAGCCCGGCGGCTGCCGCGTCGACACGCTGCGCGACCAGCGAGGTCAGCGACGCGGCATCGGTGAAGATGGGGCGCGCCCGCACGACCGCGAGCCGGTGAGCGTCACGTCGCACCGTATGGAGCAGCGCGCGCCCGAGCATCCGGCGCATGACCTTCAGACGCGCGTCCAGCTCGTCCAGGGCCGGCGCGACGGCTTCGGCCGCTGCCGTCGGGGTCGAGGCGCGAAGGTCGGCGACCATGTCCGCCAGCGACGTGTCGGGCTCGTGCCCGATGCCGGTCACGACGGGGACAGGACATTCGGCGATCGCGCGGACCACCGTCTCGTCGTTGAACGGCATGAGATCCTCGTAGGAGCCGCCGCCGCGAGCGAGTATCACCACGTCCGCGCCCGAGGCGCCTGCCGCACGCAGGCCCTGCACGATCGCATCGGCCGCGCCCGCGCCTTCCACCGCGACACCCGCGATGAGCAGTTCCGCGATCGGGTAGCGGCGGCGCAACGTGCGGATGACGTCGTGCACCGCTTTGCCGCGTGGCGACGTGACCAGTGCGATGCGGTCGGGGTGTTCGGGAAGGGACCTGCGGCGTTCGGGGCGCATGAGCCCTTCAGCTTCCAGGCGTCGCGCGAGGGCGGCCACCTGCATCCGTAGCGCCCCCTCCCCCGCGGCCTGCAGGGTCCGCACCTGAAACTGCATGCGGCCCTTCGGAGGGTAGACCGTGAGCGCGCCGCTCACCTCCACGAGCATGCCCTCGCGCACCGCCACGCTCGCAAGCTCGAACGCGTCGCGCCACATCAGGCAGGACATCACGGAGGAACCGTCGGTGAGCGTGAAGTAGATCGCCTTGTAGCCGGAACGGTCGGTCAGTTCCGAGACCTCGCCCATCACGCGGAGCGGCACCGCCTCCAGCGTTCGCTTGGCGAGCGTCATCGCCTCGGTGACGGTGAACGCGCGTGGCGCGTCGGACATCGGGCGCACTCCTCATCACGGGTTCGGCGTTCCGGCTCGAAACGATGCTACCACCCCCCGGCGCGCAGCAGACGGCCAGCCGAGACGGTGCCGCACACGTCGCACGCCCCGCACGGCCGCGGCGCCCGCTCGCCGAAGTGCGCGCACAGGGCGCGCTGCCTGCAGGATGCGCCGGCAGCGAAGCGGTAGACATCGCGCACGGCCCCGACCGCCAAGCGGCGCCGGTCCGGCGGGAGGTCCGACACGAGCGATTCCCGGCGACGGACGTCCGACCACGAGTAGAGCAGCACGCAATCGGAGTCCCGACCGTCGCGGCCCACGCGCCCGATCTCCTGAGCGTACGCCTCCAGTGAGCCGGGCAGGTCCGCGTGGACAAAGAGCCGGACGTCGGCCTTGTCGACCCCCATGCCGAACGCCACAGTTGCGACCACGACCCCGCAGCGACCATCGAGGAACGCATCCTGGACGCGCGCTCGCTGCTCCGGCTCCAACCCTGCGTGGTACGCGGCGGCGGGGACGCCGCGACGCCGCAGCCAGCCCGCCAGAGAAGCCGCTCCCGACCGGGATATGCGGTAGACGATCGCCGACTCGCCCTCATGCGCCCGCATAAGCGCCGCGACCGCCTCGCGCGCGTCACCCACCCCGTCCTTCCGCCACGTCGTGAGGCGCAGGTTCGGCCGGAAGAACGTGCCCACATGCACGAACGGGTCGGCCATACCGAGCAGGGATACGATCTCCTGCCTGACCTGTGGCGTAGCCGTCGCGGTCACCGCCATCAACGGGACCGCCGGAGCGAGCGCGCTGCGCGCTTCGCGCAGGCGCAGGTAGTCCGGGCGGAAGTCGTGGCCCCACTGCGAGATGCAGTGCGCCTCGTCCACCGCGAACAGGCCGAACGGAGATGCGCCGGCAAGATCGCGGGCGAGCCGCGGCAGCCCTTCCGGGGAGACGTACAGCACCTCGATCCGTCCGGCCCGCACTTCGTCCAGCACACCGCAGCGTTCCTCGGGCGGACGTGTGGAGTCCACTCCGGCCGCGCGGACACCGGCACGGCATGCCGACTCCACTTGGTCGCGCATGAGCGCCAGCAGCGGCGAGACCACGAGCGAACAGCGTCCGGTGACCAGTGCGGGGAACTGGTACGTGAGCGACTTGCCCCCGCCCGTGGGCAGCACCGCGAGCGTGTCGCGGCCGGCGAGCACCGACATGACGATCTCGCGTTGGCCGGAACGGAACGTGTCATGGCCGAACCGCGCATGCAACACGGCCTCGAGGTCGCGTGCCCCACCCCGGCCTGTGCGCTGGACTGCCCCATCTCACGATCGTGCCCCGTGCTCCCGATCGCCTTCCGCCCGGCCCCCGACCGACCTTTCTCGACGGCCGAGGATTCGTACTACAGTGTGTGCGGGGCTGGGAAGTCACCAAGGGGAGTCGACCGAAGGGGAGATGTTTTCGTGGGCAAGATGCCGATCACGATCCTTGCTGGGACCTTGTTCGTCGTCGCGGCGCTCGTGCTGTACACCATCGGCGCGATCGGTTCGTTCCGGAAGAAGGGCGCCTCGAAGCGCGATCTCCTCCTCCTGTGGCTCGGTTTCGCGTTCGACGTGCTCGGGACGCTGGTGATGGCGTTCCAGGCGACCTCCGCCATCACGGCCAAGCTGGCCACCGATGCGTCGGCCTATCTGGTGAACCTCGGATTCGGCGAGACCACGGTCGTGCTCGAGAACGGCCTCTCGACCTACCTGGCGCTCCTAGGGATGTTCGGCATGCTGGTGGTCATCATCATCGCGGCACGCGCCGCCAAGGCGAAAGACGAGAAGACAGCGCTCACGATGTCACGTGTCATCTTCGCGCCGTGGGTGATATGGGTCGTCTCGTTCGTCATGATGTCGATCGAGAAGATGCCGAAGACGGGCTAGAGCTGCTCCGCGGCCGCTAGGGCGCCGGGGTCGCGGTGTCGGCCGCGGCGGGATCGGCGGCTCAGCGACGCACGAATCGGCCTGGATGCGGCCGTCGAGGACCTTGAGCCCGATGCGGCCGTCCATGAGCGCCACCAGGTCGTCGCCCACGATCGACTTGCGCCAACCCGTGAGCAGCGGGCTGTCCTCGCGCTGCCCGGACGCCAGCCGCTCGAGGTCGCCGCGGGTCGCGAGCAGCGGGACCGCGATACCGTGCTCCGACGCGCGCACCCGCAGCAGTGCGCCCATCAGCTCCACGACGCCTTCGACGTCGATCACGGTGCGAGGCTTCCGGTCGATGCGCGGCAGGTCGTCCTCCAACATCGCCACCCCCGCAGCCACCGCAGCGATGATGCCGGCTCCCCCGTCACCCAGCGAGCGCGGGTTCAGCCCCCGGATGTCCGCGAGCGCGGCAGCCGTGGCCGGCCTGCGCCGCGCCACCTCCACCAGCGTTTCGTCGCCGATGACCCAACGCCGCGGCAGGTCCCGGCGCATCGCTTCCCTCTCGCGCCACGCCGCGACCGTCTGCAGCACCCCGAGCTGACGGCGAGTGAGCGACGAGATGCGCCTCAGGCGCCGGAACTGCTGGTCCGGCTCCACGATGTAGGAGGCCGGATCGGAGAGGCGTTCCATGTCCGCGGCGAGCCAGGTCGTCCGGCCCTCCCGCTCCAGGCGCCCCGTCAGCTCCAGATAGGCGCCATCCAGGTAGCGTACGTCGTTGAGCGCGTACTCGATCTGCGCGGGCGTCAGCGGACGCCGGGCCCAGTCGGTGAAGGTGTCCGACTTGTCGATGTCGGCGTCGAACAGGTCCTTCATCAGACGGCCGTAGCCGACCTGGGCCGGGAAGCCGGCAACGGTCGCGGCGACCTGCGTGTCGAAGACGGGGGTGGCGGCCAGTCCAGCCGCGCGGTAGAAGATCTCGAGGTCCTGGCTGCCGGCATGCACGATCTTGATGACGCTCGGATCAGCGAGCACCGAGAACAGCGGCGTCATGTCGTCGCCGGCCAGCGGGTCGATCAGCGCGCACTCGTCCTCCACGGCGATCTGGACGAGGCACAGCTTTGCCCAGTAGGTCTTCTCGCGCATGAACTCGGTGTCGAGGCAGATGCGCCCGTGGGCGCGGGCGCGTGCGAGCAGCGCTTCGAGTTGAGCAGGGTCGTGGAGGGGCACGTGTTCCTTCCGGTCCGCTTAGGCCGCGCCGGCGCAGCCGGCAGGCCTCTTCACATGTACACAGTATCGATGCACAGACCATGCCACATATCGATGCACAGACCATGCCACACAACGGGAATGGACGGCCGGCTGAGCCGCCCTTCAGGGCCGCTCAGCCGTGGAACGCCCCGTACGCTGCGAATGCGATCACGTAGCAGACGCCGCCGGCCACGGTCGTGATGATCTTGGCTCGCCGGCTGCGCGCCGGCTCCCGCCACAGGAGCCACAGGGCGATCGGCGATCCGAAGACCGTCAGGTACAGGGTCAGCATCAGCAACCAGCGCAGGTTCTCGGAACTCTCCTGGGAGATGCCGGCGTTCAGGGTGGGCTCGAACTCGTCGACCTTGCGCAGGTCCGGGCCGACCTCCCCGAGCCACCCCATCGTCTTGTTGGGGGGAAGCCCGGTGCTCGCGCCCCGGTCGAGCGCTTCCTCAAGCTCCTTGTCGCGCGTCACGACGTCGTGCACTCCCTCAGGGGTCACCACCAGGTGCTCTCCGATCCTTCAATGGCGCCGTCGTCGAAACCGGCCTTGATGTGACTGCCGTCGCAGAACGGCTTGTTCGCCGACTTACCGCACCTGCACAGCGTGACCCGGTTGCGGACCGGGTACGGCGTTCCGTCCTCCGCGGTCAGCGAGATGCCGCCCTGCACCCACAGCGGGCCGCTCACGCCGGCCTTCGGGTCCTCGACGAGCCCGATCGCAGGAGCGAGCTCCGGCTCGTGCACGCTTCCGTCGAGCTCGACCGCGGTGTACCGGCCGGCCGGGCACAGGTTCGATTCTTCGATCACGATCCGTCGCGACTCGTCGTCATCGATCTCGACGCGCCGCCACGCCTTGCCCTTTGCGGCGCAGAACCGCGCGTCCGCGCAGATATCGACCTGGTCCATGAGCACGATCCGTGGACCCTGGATGGCGACCGCCGCGTCCTCGTATGCCGCGTGGGACGCCGTCTCGGTGCCGTCGAATCCGGCAGCCACGTGGGAGCCGTCGCAGTACGGCTTGTTGTCCGATGCGCCGCAGCTACACAGGGTACACGAGGGGCGGTCCGGCAGGTGTTCGCCGGTCCGCCACGCCATACTCTCGCCCTTCTCGTCGGTCACAATCGTCTGCCGTGAGATGGGCACGGCGCCGTGGACGACGTACGGGCCGTTCTTCGTGACGCGGATCGACTTGTCCTCGCCCATGACGGGGGTCCTTCCTGAGACCGTAGCATCCTCGACCGGCGCGGATGCCGTTCTTTTGCCATAATAGGGCCCGTTCGCGTCCGCGTCCCCGTTGACGGGCCGGTGGGACCCTGCCGACACTCGGACATCGCTTCAGGACATTCGCGCGTGCCGTGCTCTTCGGTGCGCTGTTCGTGTCGGTCCTTGCCGCGGCCCCGACGCCCGCACACGCGGTCAGCCCGGGCAGCGGCGGCTGGTACTGGCCGGTGGGCACCGAGAACTTCAAGG
>DATCGP010000009.1:0-52094 GCA_036508875.1 Coriobacteriia bacterium
CTGCCTGCCGTCCTTGTACGTGAGGATGTAGTACAGGTACTTCGTCTTCGCCGGAGTGAGCGCGGCCTTGATCGCGACGATGCCGGGGCTGCAGATCGGCCCCGGCGGCAGTCCGCCGTTCATGTAGGTGTTGTAGGGGCTGCCGGTCTGCAGGTCCTGCAGCGTCAGCGTCGCCTTGCCGCCGAGAGCGTACTGCACGGTCGAGTCGAGCTGCAGCCGCATGTTGATGGCAAGGCGGTTGTAGATGACCGACGCGACCTTCGGCCGGTCGCTCGCGACCGATGCCTCCCGCTCGATGATCGACGCGATCGTCAGCACGTCGTGCGGCGTGAGGTGCTTCGACTTCGCGTACGAGTAGTCGAGGGACGTCGTCTCCTCCCCATACTGAGCGAGCATCACGTTGATCACGCCGGTGGCGGTCGTGCCCTCTTTGACCGTGTACGTCTTCGGGAACAGGTAGCCCTCGAGCGACGGCGTCTTGTTGTCGAAGAGGAACGCGTAGTCGAACTGCTTCGCGCCGCTCGTGGCGAGCGAGATGAACTCCGCAGCCGGGATACCCACACTCTCCTCGACTCGCGCGGCTATCTTCTCGATCCCCCACCCTTCGGGGATGGTGAACGTCACGGTCGGGTCCTCGGGCGGGCCCTGCTGCAGGAGACGGATGACCGTTTCGTAGTCGGAACCGGTCGTCAGCACGTAGGTGCCGGCCTGGATGTCGTTGGTGGCGCCGAGCACCTGCGCCTGGATGCGGAACATCGTGGCGTTCGTCACGATCCCGGCGTGGGAGAGCTGCGACGCGACCTCGTCGCCCGAGGCGCCCTTCTCGATCACGATCGTGGCCGACTGTCCGGCCGGGATCCCGACGGCGTCGGGAGCGTACAGGGTCGACCAAGCGAAGTAGCCGATCAGCCCCACGATGACGACCAGCACGCCGAGCGCGATCGCGAGATGGCGGCCGCGCGCGTTCTTGGGCTTCGCGGTGCGCGGGGCCGATCCGGCGCGCTGCGGACGAGCGTCGGCACCCGCAGCGGTGCGGCGCCTGGCGGCAGAGGGAGTTGACCGGCGCCTCGAAGGGGCCGCAGCGCCATGGCGGCGCGAGGCGGTTCGACGTGCCGTGACCTCCCGCTCCGGCGTGTCGTCGATCTCGGGCGTCTCGACCGGTCCCGGTGACTCCGGGAGGTCGGACATGTTCAGCTCGTCTTCATCGGTCAAGGCGGGTCACTCTCCGTGGCCGGGGTTCGCGTCCAGGTAGCTCTGCAGCAACACCGAAGCGGCGACCATGTCGACCGAGCCGCGCCGCGCTCGCGCGTCGGCGCCGGCAGCGGCCATCGCACGCTCGGCTTCGGCGCTCGTGAGCCGCTCGTCATGGTAAGCGACCGGTATGCCCAAAGGCTCGATCAGTCGCCGCACTGTTGCCCGAACGGTCGCAGCCTGCGGCCCCTCGTCGCCCGCGAGCGTCAGCGGCAGCCCGACGACCAACTCTCCGGGCTCGTAATCCTCCACGAGCCGGCGAAGCGGAGCCGTGTCCCGGGCGAGGTCGCGCGCGTCCAGCACGACGAGCGGCGTGGCGACGGTCCCGGTCGGGTCTGAGACGGCGACGCCGATCCTGCGCTCGCCGATGTCCAGCGCGAGGCGGCGCATCTGCGCCGCTACCCCGCTACCAGCACGCGGGCGGCGTCCAGCGCGGCTTCGACGCCGGCCGCGTCCTCGCCGCCGCCCTGCGCCATCGCCGGCTTCCCGCCCCCGCGCCCGCTGACGTGTGGGGCCATCGCCTTGATGACGGCGCCCGCATCGAATCCTGCGGCGACCGCCTTCGCGGACCCGGCTGCCAGCAGGAGCACCTTCCCGCCCGTGACACCCGCGAGCACGACCGCGGGAATGGTCTTCCGTAGAGCGTCGGCCCACTCGCGCAGATCGTCCACGCTTGCGGCGTCCGGCACGAGTCCCACTGCGACGTCGTAGCCTGTCTTGGCCGTCACGGTCGCGAACGCATCCGCAGCGTCCCCGCTCTGCGCGCGCTTCTTCGCCTCGGCGAGCGCCTTCTCGAGCTCACGGACGCGCTTCAGGGTGGCGACGACGCGATCGGCCACCTCGTCGGGTCGGCTCTTGAGCGCCTGGGACGCGAAGACGAGCACCGACTCCTCGTCACGCAGGTAGTCGAACGCGTCGAAGCTGGTGATCGCCTCGATCCGGCGCAGGTTGGATCCGACCGAACCTTCGCTCGTGACCTTGAGCAGGCCGATCTCGGTCGTGCGCGTGACGTGGGTGCCGCCGCACAGCTCGTGGCTGAAGTTGCCCACCTCGAGCACGCGGACGATCTCGCCATACTTCTCGCCGAACAGCGCGGTCACGCCCGACTCGCGCGCCGACTGCAGGGTCGTCTCGTACGCGCGGACCGGGTGGTCCTCCATGATCTTCACGTTGACGAGCTTCTCCACCTTGGCGAGCTGCTCAGCGCTGACTGCCTCGAAGTGCGTGAAGTCGAAGCGCAGACGCTCCGGCGAGACAAAGCTGCCCGACTGCTTCACGTGCTCGCCCAACACCAGGCGGAGCGCCCAGTGCAGCAGGTGCGTCGCTGTGTGGTTGCGGCGGATGCGCTCGCGGCGCAGGTGGTCGATCGCCGCGTGGACCTTCTCCCCCACCGACAGCGAACCGGACTCCAGGACGCCGCGGTGCGAGATGAGCCCCGCGAGCGGGATCTTGGCGTCCTCGACGCGGAAGGAACCATCGACCGCGTTCAGGACGCCGGTGTCTCCCACCTGGCCGCCCTGCTCACCGTAGAACGGCGTCGAGTCGAGGACCACCTCGGCCGTCTGCCCCGCTTCGATGCGCTCGACCGCCTTGCCATCCACGAGTATCGCCAGGACCCTGGCGTCGCATTCGTCGAGCTCGTAGCCGAGGAAGTCGGTACGGCCGCTGGCGCGGGCGATCTCGTCGAAGCTCGAACCGATGTTCCAGGACTCGTCCTTGACCGCCGCGCGGGCGCGGGCGCGCTGCGTGGCCATGTCGGCCTCGAACGCGGTCATGTCCACGTGAAGGCCGGCCTCTGCCGCGATCTCGGAGGTCAGCTCGATGGGGAATCCGTACGTGTCGTGGAGCGTGAACGCGACGGACCCGTCGAGGGCGTTGTTGTGCGTGGACCCTTGGGTGCGGTCGATCTCGGCCTCGAGCAGGATCAGCCCCTGGCGCAGCGTCGCGCCGAAGCGCTGTTCCTCGGAAAGCACGATCCGCGTGATGAACGAGTGGTGCTCCACGATCTCGGGGTATGCCGGGCCCATGAGCTCGACCACCACGTCGATCAGCTTGCCGAGGAACGGGTCCTCCACGCCGAGCAGCCGCCCGTGGCGGACCGCCCTGCGCAGGATGCGCCTGAGCACGTAGCCGCGACCCTCGTTCGAGGGCAGGATGCCGTCCGCGATCATGAACGCGACGGCGCGCGCGTGATCGGCCAGGATACGCAGAGAGGTGTCGACCTTCTCGCCCTCGGCGCCGTACGTGTGGCCCGTCAACTCCGAGGCCTTCGCCATGATCGTGCGCAGGACGTCGGTCTCGTAGTTGCTCGTCACGCCCTGCAGGATCCCGGCGATGCGCTCGAGGCCCATCCCGGTGTCGATGTTCTGCTTCGGCAGCGGGGTCATCGTGCCGTCCTCGGCGCGGTCGTACTGCATGAAGACAAGGTTCCAGTACTCGAGGTAGCGGTCGCAGTCGCAGCCTGGAGCGCAGTCGGGACGCCCGCAGCCCACCTCCGGGCCCTGGTCGTAGTAGAGCTCGGAACAGGGTCCGCACGGGCCGGTGGGGCCGGCCGCCCAGAAGTTGTCCTTCGCTCCCATGCGCACGATGCGGCCCTGCGGCACGCCCACGACGTCGCGCCAGATGCGCTCGGCCTCGTCGTCGTCCTCGAAGATCGAGAACCACAGCTTCGTGGGATCGAGACCCAGGACGTCGACAGAGTACTCGTAGGCCCACGTGCACGCCTCGGTCTTGAAGTAGTCGCCGAAGCTGAAGTTGCCGAGCATCTCGAAGAAGCTGTGGTGCCGGCCGGTGGTCCCAATGATGTCGATATCGGTCGTGCGCAGGCACTTCTGCACGGTGGTGGCGCGCGTGAAGCCCAGGTCGCGCACGCCGAGGAACACCGGCTTGAACTGCACCATGCCGGCGCTTGTCATGAGCAGCGAGGGATCGTCCGGCACGAGCGAGGACGATGGCCAGCGGCGGCAGCCCTTGCTCTCGAAGAAGGACAGGAAACTCTCTCGGATCTCGGCGGAGTTCACGGTGTGCGCCTGCGTCTCTTCCGGTGGATGTCGTGTGCGAGCGCGCGCCCGGGCGCGCGCTCGCGTCCTCAGGATTCTACCGTGAGCGGAGCGTCACGGCGACACCCGCACGGAGGTTCAGTCCCCCTCGCGGCGACCTGTGCCCGGGTCATCGGACGCGGTCCCCGGTTCCGTGGGCTTCAGGCCGAGTTCGGCGACGTCCTCGGCGTACTCCTCGGCAGATGCACGGAAGATCACGCCGTCCTCGCTGCCGATCTGGCGGTCGGTCCGCTTCTCGTACCTGTACAGGAGCATCCCCTTCGCGACCGCGGCGACCGGGATCGAGAAGACCATCCCCGGCACGCCGAACAGGCTCGTGCCGACCAGCAGCGCGGCGAGAACGAGAAGCGGATGCAGGTCGACGCTGTCGGACATGATCCGCGGCGCGAACACGAAGCCGTTGATGTTCGACGCGGCCCATGCGACGAGAAACGCCCACAGCGCCATCCAGGGAGACACGATGAGGCCGGCGAGGCCGGCGATGATCCAGGCGACCGCGGAGCCGATGTACGGGACCGGGTTGAGAAGGGCGCCGAGGACGCCGAGCACCACCGCGTACGGCACGCCCAGGATCATGAAGCCGATCGTCATGATCACTCCCACGATGACCGACTGGATCAGCGTGCCCGTGAGCCAGCCGCCCACGACCTTCGACGTCATACGGAGCGCATGAGCGAGCTCCTCACGCTGGTTGTCGCCGGCGATCGTAAAGACCTCGCGCTCCAGGCGCGGCAGGTCGACGAGCGCGTAGAAGCCGATCATGAGCGCGATCATGACGTTGAAGAAAGCGCTCATCATCCAACCACCGGCGTTGAGCGCGAACTGGGCCACTCCGGTGGACAGCGACCCCGCGGCCGTCAGCAGCTGGTCTTTGAGAGCGACCGCGGCGTTGCTGATCCACGCCGCTTCCGGGCTGGCCTGGTTGGTCGCGAAGTACTTGAGCCACCATGCGTAGACGCTCGTCACGTAGCCGCTCGCGGCCTGCACGAACTGCACGATCTGCGAGTAGACGGGCGGGATGATGAGTACGAGCACAAGGGTGATTGCGACCAGCGTCGCGAGGTAGCAGACGATCACCGCGCCGGTCCGCCCGATCCTCCTGCCCAGGAACTCGACCGGGCCCTCGAGCAGGAGCACGATGAGCAGTCCAAGAGTGATGGGAAGCAGCGCGAACGACAGCATCGAGAGCACCCAGACGGCCACGATCGTGAGGGCCGCGACGCCCAAGATCGTCCAGACGCGGATGCCCGCCAGCGTCCAGCGCTCCTTGACGCGATTGTTCGAGGCCATCGTCACTCGCTCCCCTCGGGAACGATCCCTTCACGAAGTATCCGCAGCGTCCGCCGCAGCAGGCGCGAGACCTGCATCTGGGAGATACCCAACTTCTCGGCGATCTCGGTCTGAGTGAGCCCCTGGAAGAACCGCAGGTACAGCACCCGCTGCTCCTGCGGCCCGACTCCCTTGAGCGCGGCGGTGAGGACCGCCCGGTCGTCGACCACGCTCAGCAGCTGGTCGTCCTGACCGATGTACTCGAGTATCGAGAACGTCTCGGCTCCGTCGCTGGTGCGGTCGGTCTCCAGCGATACGAAGTTGTAAGCGTCGAACGTCTCGAACGCCTCGAGGACCTCATCGGGGCTCACCTCGAGGTACTCCGCTATCTCCGGCACGGTCGGCGACCGCTGCAGCCTGGACGTCAGCGTGTCGACCGCCTGGTTCACCTTGAACGAGAGCTCCTGCAACCGCCGCGGGACCTTGACGGCCCAGCCCTTGTCGCGGAAGTGCCGCTTGATCTCGCCGACGATCGTGGGCGTCGCATAGGTCGTGAACTCCACGGCCCGCTCGATGTCGAACCGGTCGACCGCCTTGATCAGCCCGATCGTCCCGACTTGGACCAGGTCGTCGACCGGCTCCCCGCGGTTGCGGAAGCGGCTCGCCAGATACTTCACCAGGTTGAGGTACATCTCGACGAGTTCATCGCGGGCGGATTCGTCGCCGTCGACGCGGTACGCGACGAACAGCTCGTGCGTGAGCTGCTTGTCCCAGACAAGTCGCCGCGAAGGCCGCGTCGTCCTCCGATGGGGTGTGAACGCCACTGGCGTTACACCGTTCTCTTCACCAGGCGAAGCCGACACACGGCATCTTGCGTCGTCAGCTCGAACTCGTCGCAGATCGATTCGAGGATGAAGCGCGCGTACCGCTCGCCCCGGTCCGGCCCCTCGTCGGCGTCGCAGCCGGGAAGCAGCGGCGCGACCTCTACCTCGATCGAGCCGCGTCCTACCGTGAAGGTGAAAGTGAGTACGGCGTCTGCCACCCGTTCGGATGCGAAGACGAACGCCTCCTCGACGGCGAGCCGGACATCCTCGATGCCCTCGATGTCCATGCCGGCGTGTGACGCCAGCTCGGCGGCGGTCATGCGCACCGTGCGGGCGAACTCGCCCAGCGCGGGCACTATGAGGACCACCCTGTCTCCGTCGGCCATCGAAAACCTCCAGGTGTTGAGGATCGGTCGGGGTCGGCGACTGCAACGCGCCGGCCGCCGGTACTGGCGTCTATCCGCGGAAGAGCACGTTCAGGAACCTGCGCGCGCCGTCCGCGAGCCCGGACACGGCCGCCAACGGCGCTTCCACCATCCCTTGCGCCGCGCGAGTCGTGCTCGTGACGCGGTCGGAGACCTCCTCGATCTGGGAGACGACCCCATTGACGCGCGCGATCTCCCAGTCTACCGACGTGAGCGTGGTCCCGGCCCGCTCGATCAGCGGCGGGAGGGTCTGGCCGAGTTCGTCCGACAGGCGTCGCACCGAGCGCGCCGTGGCGACGACCTCACGGACGCACCAGATCGCGAACAACGCGAGCGCGATGAGTGCGACGTAGAGGGCGACGAGCAGGACCGATTGGACGTCCATGGCAGATACCCTCCGCTTGTCGGACCGGTGTTCCGAGTCTAGCAGACGTCCGCTCAGCCATCCTGCTTCCTGCGGCGTTCGATCATGGACTTGCGGGCCGTGGAGCGCTCCGCCTCCCATCCTTTGGCGCCCGCCTTGAAGAAGGCACCTTCGGTCAAGCCGTCCGGCAGGTAGCGCTGGTCCACCCAGTCATCCGGAAAGTCGTGCGGATAGCGATACGGCCCATAGGAGTCCGCCCCGGGGCGATGCCTGTCGCGAAGATGGTCCGGCACCGCACGCGCCGGGCCCTTGCGGACATCCTCAAGGGCCGCATCGATCGCCATGTAGGATGCGTTGCTCTTCGGCGCGAGCGCCATGTAGACCGCGGCCTGAGCCAGGTTGATCCGGCATTCGGGCCAGCCGATCGACTCCGCAGCCTTGAACGCCGCGGCCGCCACCTGTATCGCCTGGGGATCGGCGTTGCCGACGTCCTCGCTTGCGAAGATGAGCATGCGCCGGGCGATGAACTTCGGGTCCTCTCCCCCGTGGACCATGCGGGCCAGATAGTAGACGGCCGCGTCGGCGTCGCTCCCGCGCATCGACTTGATGAAGGCCGAGATCACGTCATAGTGGGTGTCGCCGCGCTTGTCGTAGGTGAGCTGACGCGCTCCTCCCAGGCGCTCGAGGACCGCAAGGTCGATCTCGCCTCCAGGTCCCGCTTCGGCGGCCGCCTGCTCCAGCGTGTTGAGAGCGGCGCGGGCGTCGCCCCCTGCGCGAAGCGCGATCGCCTCCTCGGCCTCCGGTGTCAGCGTGCACTTCCCTGCGAGCCCGCGCTCCTCGTCGGCCAGAGCGCGGCGCACGAGGACCCGCACGTCGTCGTCGGCCAGCGGGTACATCTCCACGACCCGGGACCGCGAGATCAGCGGTGCGTTCACCTCAAAGAAGGGGTTCTCCGTGGTGGCGCCGATAAGTACCACGAGCCGGTCCTCCACCGCGTGGAGCAGGGCGTCCTGCTGCGACTTGGAGAAGCGGTGGATCTCGTCGATGAACAGGATCGTGCGCCTGCCTTGGAACGAAAGGCGGTCCCGGGCCTCCTCGATCGACTTGCGGATGTCGGCCACGCCGGAGCTCACCGCGGAGACCTCGGTGAAGGTGGCGCTCGTGGTGTTGGCGATCACGCGGGCCAGGCTCGTCTTGCCGCAGCCTGCCGGCCCGTACAGGATCAGCGAACTGAGCTCGTCGCGCTCGATAGCGGCCCTCAGCGCGGTGCCGGGGCCGACCGCCTGCTCCTGACCGACGAACTCGTCCAGTGAACGCGGACGCATCCTCGCCGCGAGTGGTGCTTCGCGAGCGAGGATGCCGTCTGTCGAATCTGAGAAGAGGTCGGTCACGGGTGTGTTCGTGACTCCCGCGCTACTCGGTGGCGCGCAGCACCTCGCGCGTGAGGAGGCTCCTGTCGACGATCCCGGCGAACCGGTACGTGATGCGCCCGTACTGGTCGGTGAATACCGTGTACGGCGTGGTGTTGATCCCCAGCGACGCAGCGAACGGCTCCACCTTCTGAGTCTCAGGATCGATCGTGGAGCTTGCCGCGCTCGACGCGAGACCGACGGTGTAGTCGAGGTTCACGAGCTGGATCATGCCTGTGTACTTCTTGAGCGCAGCCGTGATCTCCTTGACCTGGTCGGTCGTGACCTTGGTGGTCGGTTCGTACCAGAAGATCAGCATCGGCCTCTTGGCGCTCACATTGGCCAGGACCGATGCCGGGACGACCGCCTGGTCCGTCGACAGCAGCTCACCGGGAGAGACCGTCTGCGTCGGCGAGTAGATGTCGCCACTCGCGGCGGTGCCTGAGTCCCCTGCCTGACCTGTGTTGGCCGGCTGGGTGACCGGGACGACTGCCGGAGCGTTGCTCGTGCTCGTCGTCGGCGCGCTGCCGCATGCGGCAAGCACCAAAGCGGCCGTGACGATCGTGAGTACCGTGACAACTCTGCGCATGTAGCTGCCCTCCGCGGAGTGGCGCCTCGCCGGTCAGTGACTCCCCTAGACCCTACAACCTCGCCTTGCCGTGCTTCGACTGGTGAACCTGTCTGTAAGACAGGTGGGTGTCCGCACCCCGGCTTCCGTGCTTCCCCAACAAGGGGGCTACCGCGTCCACCGGGCTGATGTAGGACTCCCTAGTTCAGAGTACTGGTTCAGCCGTATTGTCGAAGCCACGAGCAAGGCGAAGTCTACTCCATACTAACGTGCGCTCGGAAGAACCGCCACGCCCCATCCGACGAGAGCGGTGGACGGCATATCACCGTCCCACGGGGACTATTCGGTCCGCAGCCGCAACTCCTTCAGCTGGGCGGCTGACACTGCATCGGGCGCACCGGTCAGCGGACACGATCCGGAGCTGGTCTTGGGGAACGCGATGACGTCGCGAATCGACGGAGCGCCCGCGAGGATCATCACGAGACGGTCGAGCCCGAGCGCGATGCCGCCGTGGGGCGGCGCGCCGTGCTTCAGCGCGTCCAGCAGGAAGCCGAAGCGGCGCTGGGCGTCCTCGTCGGTCATGCCCATCAGCCGGAAGACCTTCATCTGCAGCTCCGGGTCGTGGATACGCAGGGTGCCGCCACCGATCTCGAGCCCGTTGATGACCAGGTCGTGGGAGTAGCCGCGGACCGCGCCCGGATTGGTCTCCAGCAGCGCCAGGTCCTCTTCGAACGGACGCATGAACGGGTTGTGCTTGGCGTCCCAGCGCTTGTTCTCCTCGTCCCATTGGAAGAGGGGGAAGTCGAGCACCCACAGCGCCGACCAGCCCTCGCGGGGAAGCTCGAGGTCGTCGGCGAAACGCAGGCGGAGGTTTCCCAGCACGTCGTTCGCGACAGCGCGAGCGTCCGCGACCATGCACACGAGATCGCCGGGCTCGACCGCGAGCGCCGCCCGCAGCCCGGCCATCTCCTCCTCGGAGAAGAACTTCGCCACGGGGCTGCGAACCTCTCCCTCACTCGTGAACGCTGCCCAGGCAAGTCCCTTCGCGCCCGCGTCGAGCGCGAACTGGTTCAGGCCGTCGATGCGGCCTCGGCTCCAGTCGCCCGCGCCCTTCGCGTTGATCGCCTTGATGGCGCCCCCGGACGCGAGCGCGCCCGCGAAGACCTTGAACTCCGAGGACGCGAACACGGTGGAGACGTCCACGAGCTCGAGCCCGAAGCGCGTGTCAGGCCTGTCACAGCCGAACCGCTCCATCGCGTCTGCGTAGAGCATGCGCGGCAGAGGCACCGCGAGCTCCTCGCCCGCCTCATGCATGACCTCGTGCATCACGTCCTCCATCATGCGCAGGATGTCGTCCTGCTCGATGAAGGACATCTCGATGTCGACCTGAGTGAACTCGGGCTGACGGTCCGCGCGCAGATCCTCGTCCCGGAAGCATCTCGCGATCTGGTAGTAGCGCTCGACGCCCGCGACCATCAGCAGCTGCTTGAAGAGCTGTGGCGACTGCGGGAGCGCGTAGAACTCGCCCGGGCTCATGCGCGACGGGACGAGGAAGTCGCGCGCGCCTTCCGGCGTGGACTTCGTGAGTATCGGGGTCTCGACCTCCATGAAGCCGCGGTGCTCGAGGCTCTTGCGGAACCGCTGCGTGACCCGGTCCCGCAGCACGAGCGCTGCGAGCACCTCCGGCCGGCGGATATCGACGTAGCGGTACTTCAGGCGGGTGATCTCGTCGGTCTCGATGCCGGCGTCGATCTCGAACGGCGGGGTGACCGCCTCGTTGAGCACTTCCGCGCTGGTTATGATGACCTCGACCTCGCCGGTGGCGAGGTTCGGGTTGACGGTGCCCTGCGGACGCGGGCGCACGGTCCCAGTGAGCTTGACGACCCATTCGGTGCGGACCCGTTCCGCCGTGGCGAAGGCGGCTCCGGACGCGTCCGGATCGAAGACGCACTGCACGAGCCCGCTGCGGTCGCGGATGTCGATGAACACGAGGCCGCCATGGTCGCGACGGCGGTGCACCCAGCCCGCGAGGGTGACTTCGGCACCGATATGTTCGCGGCGAAGCTCTCCCGCCACGTGCGAGCGTATCGAGTAGCGTGCGTCGAGCATGTAATGCCTTTCCTCTAGGACCGGTCGGCGGCGGCTTCGGAAGCGCGCGCCAGGTATCGCTCGAACACCCCGATGCGCACATCCTCTTCGACCTCGTGCAGGGAGACGCGCCGCTCTTCCTTCGTGTTCATGTCACGCATCGTGACCTCATTGCTGGCGATCTCGTCAGGGCCTAAGAACAGCACGAATAGTGAGCCGAGCTTGTCCGCGGCCTTCATCTGTGACTTCAGGGAGCGGCCCTGGTGGTCCATCTCGGCCGCGACCCCCGCGGCGCGCAGTCGCTGCGTCACGGCGAAGACGTCGGAGGCCACCTCCGGCGCGACACGCGCCACGAACACATCGGCCGTGGCTGGGGTCGAGACCTCAACGCCGGCGGCGCGAAGGGCCAGCATGGTGCGTTCGAACCCGAGCGCGAAGCCGAGTCCCGGCGTCGGCTGACCGCCGTACATCTCGAACAGCCGGTCGTAGCGGCCGCCGCCTCCGATGGCGTTCTGGGCGCCGAGCCCTTCGGCCTGCACCTCGAACACGGTGCGCGTGTAGTAATCGAGCCCGCGGACGAGCGACGGGTCCTCCTCGTAGGTGATTCCGAGCGCGTCGAGGTGCGACTTGACCGCGGAATAGTGGGCCGCGCAGTCGTCGCAGAGACGGTCCCGCAGTATCGGGGCCCTGCTCATCGTCTCGCGACATCCCGGGTTCTTACAGTCGAAGGCGCGCAGCGGGTTCGTGCTCGCGCGCCGCGCGCACTCGTCACACAGGTCCGCAGCGTTGTCCCGGATGAAGGCCGCGATCTCCTCGCGGTATGCGGGGCGACAGGACTCGTCACCCATCGTGTTGATGAGCAGACGCATCGAAGCGGCGGGGATCCCGACAGCCGCGAAGAACTCCATGAGCAGAGCGATCACTTCCGCATCGACGGTGGGCTCACCCATGCCCAGCGCCTCGAGGCCGATCTGCCAGAACTGGCGGCGGCGGCCGGCCTGCGGACGTTCGTAGCGGAACATCGGGCCGGAGTAGTACAGCTTCACCGACTGGCCGTTCGCAGTAAGGCCGTTCTCAAGCGCCGCGCGGACGATCGGGGCGGTGCCCTCAGGACGCAACGTCAGCGACGTGGGCGGGGTGCCCTTGTCGTCGAAGGTGTACATCTCCTTGCCCACGATGTCGGTGGCCTCGCCGATGCCACGGACGAACACGTCCGTATGCTCGAAGACCGGGGTGTAGATCGGCTCATAGCCGTATCGAGAGAACAGGCGCTGAGCGATCGCGAGCACGTACTCCCACGCCCGCGCATCGGCGGGAAGCATGTCCGAAGTGCCCTTCGGGGCACGGTATTCCGCCTTCGACATCGTCGCGGCGCTGCCTTTCGCAGGAGGCGTCATCGATCCGGCTGCGAGTGTAGCAGTCGCGCCGCGCGCGGGCCTGGGCGCGCGGGCGTGCGAGAGCGCGCGGTACGGCGAGGGGATCCCTAGAGCGAGATGCACCCGCTGTCGCACAACGCGAGGAACGCCGCGACGACCTGCTGCTCGTACAGCTCCGGATGCGTGCTGAGCTCCTCGACCGCCGCGTCGAGACCCAGCGCCGGACGGTACGGCCGGTGGGTGGCCATCGCTTCGACCACGTCGGCGACCGCGAGCACGCGGGCCTGGATCAGGATCTCGTCCCCGGACAGCCCCTCCGGGTAGCCTGACCCGTCCATCCGCTCGTGATGCTGCAACACCATCTCCGCGATCGGCCATTCGAAAGCGATGCCCTTGAGGATGTCGTGGCTGTTGCGCGGGTGTTCCCGGATCAGTGCATACTCCACCGGCGACAGGCGTCCCGGCTTCGTGAGGATCTCGGCAGGCACGCTCAGCTTGCCGATGTCGTGGACGAGTGCGGCGGTCTCGAGGAACTGGATGTCGGTATCGCCCATCCCCATCTCGCCGCCGATGAGCCGGCACAGTTCGGCCGCCCGCTGCTGGTGACCCTGGGTGTAGGGGTCGCGGGTCTCGACCACACGCCCGAGCGTCTCCACCACGTCCCTGCTCATGCGCGTCAGGCGTGTGTAGCTCGCCTCGAGATCGGCCTGGGCACGTTTGCGCTCCGAGATGTCGCGCGTGACCGAGAGGATGCAGGGCTCTCCTCCCACGTCGATGATCCAGGCCGACATCTCCGCGACGGTGACGGAACCATCCTTGCGGCGGAAGCGCGCTTCCATCTGGTCGACGGAACCGTCAGCGCGCAGCGCTGCGACCAGGCGCGCGCGGTCCGCCGGATCGTCCCAGATCGACAGTTCGATGGATGTCCTTCCTCGCACATCCTCGGGCGTGAACCCGGTGAGCACGGTGAACCCCGAGTTGACCTCAAGATACATACCGTCGCTCAGGCGGTTGATGTTGATGGCGTCCGGCGATGCGCGGAAGGCCGCCTCGAACTTCTGCTCGGAGCGCAGGAGCGCGTGAGCCATCTGGCGCATCTGCCTCATGTCCCGTGCGACGGTGGTCCCGCCGATGATCGTGCTGTCCTCCCCAAGGATGGGGATGAGCGTGAGCTCGATCGCGACGCGGGAGCCGTCCCTGCAAAGCGTCTCGGTGGCGAAGTGCTCGATGCGCTCGCCGGAGGCGACCCGGGCCATGAGCGACGGGAACTCGTCCTCTCGCCCGGGAGGGGTCAGCGCCTCCATCGTACGGCCCACCATCTCGGCTGCGCCGTATCCCGTGACATGCTCGGCCGCGACGTTCCAGCTGACGATCGTTCCGTCGGAGGACCACGTTACGATCGCGTCGTCCGAAGACTCGACCACTTCGCCGAACACCGATGCTGCCTCATACGCCTTGAGCAGTTCCGTCGCGTCGACGGCGACCGCGGCGACGCCGACCGTGCGCCCTTCGCGGCGCACCGGCGAGAACGTGATGGTGTAGTAGCTGCGCGACTCGGGATCGTTCCCATACCAACTGCCGCTGCTGTGGGTCTCCCCCGCGAGTGCGCGCTCCAGGTGGGCCTTCAGGACCTCGCGGTCCTCTTCGGCGGTCACGATCTCGCGCATGTCCGCGCCGACCTCGAGGTCGGTGCCGTACAGCATGTTGACCGTCAACCGATTGGCCTCGTTGAAGGCGAGGTAGTGGTAGTCGGGGCTGAAGAAGAAGGCCGGACCCGCCACGGCGTCCAGTAGCGCCTCTTGTGCGATGCGATTGATGTCTCCGGCGATGTACATCCCGACTCCGACTGTCAGTGCTGCGGCGCGCCCCCGCTGGTGCGCGAGCCCGTACGCTGCGAGTATGCCCCATTCGACCCGAGCGGTGCGGCCGTTCGGCGCGATTTCGAGGTGGCCTACAGCACGGCGCGTCCGAGGAAGATCCCCGCGGCCGCGGCCGCGAGACCCACCGCCAGCGAGCCGAGAGGGTACGCTGCCGCCAAGGCGTACGAACCGCGCAGCATCAGCTCCACCGACTCGAGCGCGAAGGTCGAGAACGTGGTATAGCCGCCGAGCAGGCCCAGCGCGAGAAGGGGCCGCCACCAGCCGGGCCAGCCAAGGCGGGCCGCGGCAACGAGCAGCAATCCGATGACGAACGAGCCGGTGACGTTGATCAGGAAGGTGTGCCACGGGAAGGCGGCGTCCGCCAGCGGCCCCATGAGGCGTCCGACACCGTAGCGGAGCGCCGCGCCGACGGCGCCGCCGCTGGCCACGAGCAACATGTCGCGAAGCGTGGTGTCCACGACCGGGTTCACCTGGGCCAGAAGTAGTTGTGGCGGCTCTCGTTGCCGATCGTGGTGTCGGGGCCGTGTCCCGGGTGCACCACGGTCGAATCCGCCAGCGAGGCCAGCAGCGCGATCGAGCTGCGCATCGCATGCGGATCGCCGCCGGCGAGATCGGTCCGTCCGACGCTCCCGGCGAACAGCGTGTCACCTGAGAACAGGTGCTCGTCGCCTGAGAAGCCGCTCGCCAGCAGGCAGATCGAGCCCGGCGTGTGTCCGGGAGTCGCCCAGACCGACAACGTGAGCCCACCGGCCTCGATCACGTCGCCGTCCATCAGCAGCCGGTCGGGCGCCGGCGCGGTGAAGTCGAACCCGAACGCCGCTCCCCCATTGGCTTCAGGAGAGGTGATCGACCCGGCGTCGGCGGCACTCACGAGCAGCGGCGCGCCGGTCGCCTCGACGACCCTTGCCGCCGCCCCGAGGTGGTCGAAGTGCCCGTGCGTTAGGATCACACCAGCCACCGGTCGCCCGCCGATAGCGTCGAGCACTCGTTCGGGTTCGGCAGCGGGATCGATGACGACGAGCGGGCCTCCCGAGCCGTCTGATACGGTCCAGCAGTTGGTGTCCAGTTCGCCCAGCACGAGCCGGGTGATGTCCAGCGGCGTCATCAGTGCTGCAGCCCCGGCGAAGGCATCATGCGGTCCGCCGAGAAGACGCCGTCCAGCGCGCGCACGCGCGTCAGCACCGCCCCAAGTTGCTCCATGTTGCCCAGCTCGAACAGGAAGCGCATCGTCGCGATGCCCTGCTTGTCGGTGGCGATGTTCGCGGACAGCACGTTCACGCCCGCCTCGGCGAGCGCGATCGTCACGTCGCGCAACAGGGCAGTGCGGTCGCGGGCCTCGATGTAGATCTCGACCTGGTACGTGGTCGCCGCGTCGGTGTCCCACTCCACCTCGATGATGCGCTCGGGCGTGTTCAGGAGGTCCTTGGCGTTCGGGCAATCCTTGCGGTGCACCGACACGCCGCGGCCGCGGGTCACGAACCCGACGAGCGGATCGCCGGGGACCGGATTACAGCAATGAGCGAGCCGCACGAGCAGGTCGTCGATCCCCTTGACGCGCACGCCGGTGACCGACTTCCGGCGGCTGCTTCGCGGCGGCATCATCGGGGTCGAGACCGTGAACTCGGGCTTCTCCGGCTCAGCCGGCACACCCTCGCTGCCCGCCAGCAGCTTGATGAGCTTGCCGACCACCATCTTCGCGGAGACCTTGCCCGCTCCGATGTGGGCCACCAGGTCGTCGGCCTCGGCGAAGTTCAGCTCCTTGGCGACGGCGTGCAGCGCCCTCGTGCCCGCGGAGGAGCCGATCGAAAGCCCCTGCTTGCGCAGTATCTTCTGCAGCTCGTCCTTGCCGGTCGCGAGATCGTCGGTACGGCTCGCCTTGCTGAAGAACGCGCGGATCTTGCTGCGAGCGCTCGAGGTGCGGACGATGTTGAGCCAGTCCTTCGACGGGCCCGCCGATCCCTTGTTGGTCATGATCTCGACGCGGTCGCCCATCTGCAGCTCGTAGCCGAGCGGGACGATCGAGCCGTTGATCTTGGCGCCCACCGTGTGGTGGCCGATCTCGGTGTGGATCTGGTACGCGAAGTCGATCGGAGTCGAGCCCTTGCGAAGGCTGACCACGTCACCCTTCGGCGTGAAGACGAAGACCTCGTCCTCGAACAGGTCGATCTTGAGCGCTTCCATGAACTCGCGGGGGTCCTTGAGCTCCGTCTGCCACTCGAGCATCTGCCGCAACCACGCCAGGCGCTCGTCGAAGCGCTCGTCGCTGCGCCCGCCCTCTTTGTAGCGCCAGTGCGCGGCGATGCCGTACTCGGCGGTGCGGTGCATCTCCTCGGTGCGGATCTGCAGCTCGAGCGGCCGGCCGGCCGGCCCGATGACGGTCGTGTGGAGCGACTGGTACATGTTGAACTTCGGCATCGCCACGTAGTCCTTGAAGCGCCCCGGGACCGGCTTCCACATCGAGTGGACGGTGCCGAGGGCCCCGTAGCAGTCCTTCACCGAGGCGACGATGATCCGCAGCGCGATCAGGTCGTAGATCTCGTTGAAGTCCTTATCTTTCTGGGACATCTTCTGGTAGATGCTGTAGAAGTGCTTTGGCCTACCGGAGATCTCGGCATGGATGCCGACCTCTCCGAGTTCGCGGGTCAGTTCGTCGATGACCTGCTTCAGGTACGCCTCGCGGGCCGCGCGGCTGTCGGACACGAGCCGCTGGATCTGCTGGTACTTCACCGGCTCCAGCACCTTCATGCACAGGTCCTCGAGCTCCCACTTCACCTGCGAGATGCCGAGCCTGTGCGCCAGCGGCGCGTAGATGTCCATCGTCTCGATCGCCTTGTCGCGCTGGCGTTCGGGCGACAGATACTCGATGGTGCGCATGTTGTGCAGACGGTCCGCGAGCTTGATCAGGATGACGCGGATGTCCTTCGCCATCGCGATGAGCATCTTGCGCAGGTTCTGGGACTGAGCCTCGTCGCGGGAGTCGAACTTGATCTTGCCGAGCTTGGTGACGCCGTCCACCAAAGCCGCGACCTCTTCGCCGAACGCCGCCTTCACCTGCGGGACCGTGACCTTGCTGTCCTCGACGGTGTCGTGCAACAGCCCCGCGACGAGCGTCTCCATGTCCAGGTGCAGCTCGGCAAGGATCCCGCAGACCTCCACAGGATGCGTGATGAAAGGCTCCCCCGAATCGCGCATCTGGCCCTCGTGAGCCGCCGCGGCGAACTCGTAGGCGCGACGCAGCAGCGCGATGTCCGCCGATGGGTTGTAGGCGGAGACGCGCTTCTCGAGCTGCTCCATCGTGAGTGTCACGAACGCTCCCTTGCGCGTATCGGCATGCGCGCGCGTGCTCGGTGCTGGTGGGAGGATTCTAGCAGCGGAAGCTATGCCGTCGGCAGTATCGGACGGTCGAACGCCGCCAGCAGCTCCGCAGGGCCCGCCGCGAGCACCCACGCGCGGAACTCGGCGAACTCCTCGGCCTCCTCCACGCCCTCCGAGAAGCGGACCGACGAGGCAAGGTCGACCTTCCCGTCGACGGGCAATAGCGATAGCCGCCGATAGGCGCCGGAGCCCTCCCCGGTCACGAGCCCCACCTCACGGAACACGCCGAGGCCCGCCGAGGCGCCGCGGTCGGTCATCCGGGACTTCGGGCGCCGTTTCCTGACCTCCGCTGCCAGCTCCGCGTTCGTCACTTCGACCCAGCCGTCCGCGGCCGCGCCGCCGAGCGAACGAAGGACCGCATACAGGACCCTGAGGTCCTCGAGGTCCGGAGCCCCGGACTCCAAGACGAGCTCGTTGACGCGGCCGTCACGCTCTCCGAACAGCAGGTGCACCTGCGCCTCGGCGCCGTCCCGCCCCGCGCGCCCGCACATCTGGTTGAACTCAACGCGGTTGAACGGCAGGTGGTAGAGAGCCACGTGGCGCACGTCCGGGATGTCGACGCCCTCGCCGAACGCGCTCGTGGCGACGATCGCCGTGATGTCCCCCGCACGGAACGCCCGCTCCACGGCGTGGCGCGCGGCGCGCGAGAGCCCGCCGTTGTAGAACGCCACACGCCGCGCGAGGTGCGGGCTGGCGTCGCGCAGCCGCATAGCGAGGCGCACCGACTCCTCGCGGCTGTTCACGTATACGATGATCTTCTCTCCGCGTACCGCTAGGGCCGCCAGGTGCCCGGCCTTGTCACCCAGGCCCCTCCTGTCGGTGACGCGCAGGTTCGCCCGCCTGGTGTCGTCGAGGACAGTCGACTCGATGCCGAGCGTGGAGCGCAGCACGGCTGCCACATCGTCCCCGGCGGTCGCCGTCACCGCGCACACGACCGGCCGCCCGAGCGTGTCCAGCGCCTCGCCCAACCGCGAATACGCAGGTCTGTGCCCGGCTCGCGCGAGGCCGACGTGGTGCGCCTCATCCACGACCACGAAGCGGACTCGCCCGCACTCGGCGAAGCGGGCCGCGTGGCGCTCGAGGAACTCCGGTGTGGTCAGCAGCACGTCCACAGCGCCTTCCGCCAGCGCGGCGAAGGTCTCGTCGCGCGCTCCGGGGGCCGTCTCGCCGGTGATGAGCCGCACCACCAGGCCGAGCGAAGCGAACGCGTCGGTGAGGTGGAACGCCTGGTCGGCGACGAGCGCGCGCAGGGGGTAGACGAACACGCTCGCCTCGCCTCGTGCCAGGGCGACCCGTGCGGCGTGCGCCTGGAAGATGAACGACTTGCCGCGGCCGGTCGCCATCACCGCGAGGCAGGAGCGGCCCGCCGCGAGGTGCGCGAGTGCCTCGACCTGCGCCGCGTGGGGCGTCCGCTCGCCGATGAGCGCATGCGTGATCTCCGCGTCGCGGGCCTGGGGGTCGAGCGAGGCCAACTTGGCGCGCCGGGCGGCGCGCGACTCGGCCTCGCGCTCGGCCTCCTCTTCGGAACCCGGCCGCGAGAACAGGACGTTGACGCCCTTGGAGCCTGCTTCCTCGCCTCCGGTGACCTCGGTCACGCTCACGTCCCACTCGGCGCCGGCGTCGATCGCTGGCGCGAGCACCGAGGCGAGCCGCCGGTTCAGGAAGCCGACCTGTTCGCCGGTGGGCGCGAAGACCGCGATCGCGTTGTGGTCGAACTCGTTGTCCGGCTGCCTGACCAAGCGTACCGGCGCGCCCGGCTGCAGCCGCGCGACCACCTCCTGCCGCCCCTCGAAGCTCACTCCCGCGAGCTTGGTGTGGAACGACTCGGCGTCCGCGATCCCCTCGTACTCCCCCCGCGCCAGTATCCGCGCGGCGTCGGCGAACAGTTCCTCCACCAGCTCTGCCGCGGGAGCGTCAGCGGGCGCCTCGTGCACGGAGATGCTGCGCACCATCAGCTGCACCCGTTCGCGGCCGCGCCATTCGTCGGTCTCGAGCGAGTACGCGAGGTCGACCGCGGTCTCACGGGCCACGAGTGACTTCGGCTCGGGCGCGCGGAAGGCGATCGCGGGCACCGACGAGACGCCGTCGTAGGCCTCGAACTTCAGGTGCTCCGCGTTGCGGCCGACCAACGACCGCTGCGCCATGAACACCCCGCGCGTGCCCAACAGCGGCCGGGCGTTGTCCTGGCCGAACGGCTCCAGCGCGGAGAGCGCAGCCGCCAGCTGCCGCGTGGCGTCATGCAAGGGGATCTCCGCGTCCACCGCGACCCTGCTCCCGAACGCTTCCGGCGGAAGCGTGGCGAGCTGAGCCTGCAGTCGGCTCGCTAGCGCGACCAGCGAGGACTCTGGCAACGTGGCTCCCACCGCAGCGGCATGTCCGCCGAAGCGCGTCAGCATGTCCGAACATGTAGTTAGGGCGGAATGGAGGTCCACCTCACCCACGCTGCGCCCGCTCCCTCGCGCTTCGCCGTCCTCGATGGAGAAGATTAGTGCGGGCACGCCGTAGCGGCCCGCAACTCGGGACGCGACGATGCCTCGGACGCCTTCGTGCCATCCTTCGCCGGCCAGCACGAGCACCCGCGTGTCGGGCCGCCACGCCGCCTCGGCGGCGCGCAGCGCCTCCTCGGCGAGGTCCGCCTCCGCGGCCTGTCGAACAGTGTTGTATCCGTCCAGAGCTGCCGCAAGCTCGTCCGCACGCTTCGGATCGTCGGTGAGCAGCAGTTCCAGCGCTTCGGCGGGATCGGCTATCCGTCCGGCGGCGTTGAGACGTGGAGCGAGACCGAAGGCGATGCGGTCCGAAGACAGGGCGGCTGGGTCGACGCGCGCGACGGCACACAGCGCCGCGATCCCCAGCCGCGGCGCGCGGCACATCGCTGCCAGCCCGTGGGCGACCAGCGAGCGGTTCTCGTCCAGCAGCGGGACGATATCGGCCACGGTGCCCATCGCGGCGAGATCGGTCAGGTCGAGCCACACGTCCGGGAACCCCATGCGCGCGCCGACCGCCGCCACGAGCTTGAGCGCCACGCCGGCGCCCGCGAGCCCCGTGAACGGGTAGTCCCCGAGCTTCGGGTCGCACACCGGCACGTCGCCGGGCCGGTCCTCCCCCGGCTCGTGATGATCGGTGACCACGACGTCTGCGCCGCCTTCGCGCAGCATGGAGACCTCTCGGGCGCTCCCGATACCGCAGTCCACGGTGACGACGAGGCCCGGGCTCAGCCCGAGGACACGCTGGACGGCGGCCTCGGAGAGCCCGTAGCCCTCCTCGAAACGGTGCGGGACGATCGCCTGGACCGAGGCGCCCATCGCACGCAAGCCCCGGTATGCGACGGCGGCGGCGGTGAGGCCGTCCACGTCGAAGTCCCCGAAGACGACGATCGAGCGGCCGGCGCGGACCGCGTCCGCGACCGCGTCGGCGCAGTCGGGCATTCCGGGCAGCGTCTCCGGGTCGCGCCAGTCGCGCGCCAGGTCGGGCGCCAGGAAGCGACGGGCCTCATCAGCTGTGCATACGCCGCGTATGCACAGCACTCGTGCGACCACCGGCCCAAGGCCTGTGGCCGCTGCGAGAGACGCCGCCACCGCCTCATCGACAGAGGCGCACTTCCACGGCTTCGATGAGGGGCGGGAGTCAGGCACGGTCCGATGCTAGCAGACGGGCCCGACACGCTCTCAGCGTGTCGGGCCCGTTCAGGAGGTGGTTCCAACGCCGCTTCAGCGGCGCGCCTTTAGGCGCGTCCGCTGGAAGCGGCGCTACTTCGTCGCACCCGCATACTTCTTTGCGAGTGCCTTGAAGCGCGGCTCGCGCTCCTTCCACATCGCGTACAGCGGAGAGGCGACGGCCACCGACGAGTAGGCGCCGGAGATGAGTCCGATCGTGAGCGCGAATGCGAAGTCCTTCAGGGTGTCCTGTCCGAAGATCAGTAGGCAGACCACCGGGATGAGCGAGGACAGGCCGGTGTTGATCCAGCGCGCGAGCACCTGGTTCAGCGAGTCGTTGGCCATCGCCGTGAACGTCTTCTTGGTCAGGTTCGTCGTGTTCTCCCGGATGCGGTGGAAGACGACGATCGTGTCGTACAACGAGTAGCCCAGGATCGTCAGCAGCGCTGCGATCGTGTTCGGGGTCACCTCGCGTCCGAGGAGGGCGTACAGACCGAGAGTGATCAGCGCGTCATGGATGAGCGCGATGACGCCGGTGACCGCCATCTTGTACTCGAACCGGATCGAGACGTACGCGAGGATGGCGATGAGCGACACCACGAGCGCGAGCATGGCCGCGTTCGTGATGTTGCTGCCCCACTCCGGCCCGATGGTGCTCACCTGCGTGTCGGTCTCGGCGATGCCCAGAGCTGTGCCGACCTGTGTGGCCTGCGCGCCCGCGACCGATGCGCTGGGCTCGGTGGAACGGACGATGTACCCGGTGCTGATCGTCTGGACGGTCGCGTCGACGATGTTCGCCGTGGCGACCGCGTCGCGCACCTGCGGCAGCGTCACCGAACTCGCATTGGTGAACGTGATCTTCGTCCCGCCCTTGAACTCGTAGCCGAGCGTCAAACCCTTCGTGGCCAGCGAGACGATGGCGACCGTGAGCACGATCCCCGATGCGAGGAACAGCCACTTGCGGTTGCCCATGAAGTCGATGTAGGGCCTACGCATCTGCGCGACCCCCCTTCACGCCGAAGAGCGCGGGCACTTTGGCGACCACGCTCTCGGACAGCAGGATGACCATCGGCCGCGTGAAGAGCAGGGCGATGACCATGTCACAGACGATACCGATCATGAGCGTGAGCGCGAAGCCCTTGACGGTGCCGCTCGCGAAGAGGAACAGCGGGACCGCGCTCGCGAACGTGACAGCGTCAGCGTCGAGCGAGGTCAGGATGGCGTGCTTCGAGCCGGACTTCGCCGCAGTGCGTGGCGTGCGCCCCATGGCGGTCTCTTCCTTGTAGCGCTCGAAGATCAAGATCGAGGTGTCGGCCGCCAGGCCGATGGAGAGCACGATGCCCGCGATGCCCGGCAGCGACAGGGCGTACTGGCCTGCGCGCGAGAGCACCGATAGCACGCCCATGTAGACGAGCGCGAAGGACCCGAGCGAGAACCATGCGAGAACACCGAACCCGCGGTAGTACACGGCAAGGTAGATGGCGACGATCAGGAGCCCGACGAGCGCCGCGAGGATGCCCTTCGTCAGCGCGTCCTGACCCAGCGTGGGTCCGACACTCTCAGTCTGCGACGGCTGCAGGGCGACCGGCAGGGCGCCGGACTTGAGGATGGCGGCGAGCTGCTTCGCCTCGTCCGCGGTGAAGTTGCCGCTGATCTCCGTGTTGCCGCTCGGGATCGCTTCCTGCACCGCAGGAGCGGACTTGACCACTCCGTCGAGCACGATCGCGATACGCGCGTGGGTCGGGGCCGCCTCAGCGGTGACCTGCGCCCACGTCGCCGTGCCCGACGCGTTGAAAGTCATGTTGACGACGTAGCCGGGCTGCAGCTTGTTGCTGCTGACACCCTGGTTCGCATCGGTGATCACATCGCCCATCATGAACGGCGTGTACGTGCCCGGTGTCATCACGTAGCCGTCCTGGATCTGAGCCTGCGTGGTCGCGTCGAGGCTGGAGACCTTGACGAACTCGAGCTGGCCGGTCGAACCAAGCGCCTTGAGGGCAGCCTGAGAGTCCCGGACACCCGGAAGCTGCACGAGGATCGCCTTGCTGTCGTTCTCGAGCTGGACCGTCGCCTCGGACACGCCGAGCCCGTTGACGCGGTTGTTCATGATCGTCAGCGCCCGCTGCATCGCGACCGCGTCGGCCGGCTTCACCGGAGTGAGGATCACGGACAAGCCGCCACGAAGGTCGAGGCTCTGCGTGATGCTCGAGCGCCCCTCCTCCAGAGTGAACTCCTGGGCGTGCACGGTGAAGGTCGTGCCGTACGAGACGAGCGCGTCGTGCACCGGTAGACCGCCGACCATCAGCGCCTCGGTGGTCGCGCCTGACGCGACGATGCGCCAGCTCTCGCCACCGTTGGTCGGCTGCGTCACACGCTCGAGCGTCGCAAGCGCCGTGCCCTCCTGAGAAGAGGCGGTGACATTCACCACGCCACCGGTCAGCACGATGTTGGCCGTCGGCTGCGTGAGAGTGAAGGTCTGCTTCGTGCCGGCCGACTTCCAAGACACGGTGTCCGCCTGTTTCAGCGGCAGCAGCGACCAGAGCGAGCCGACGATGAGGACGATGAGGCCCCCGACTGCAAGCAGGTTGTTCCGCCTAGATTTCATCCCTTGCCTTCCGATCGCATTCCTTCACCCGCGCCCCGGACGCGCGCCGAAAGCCAGCTGCGGCGCAACGGAGAAACTCTACACCATAGTTCGGAGCATCCGAACCGTTCTACAGGAGCTTCGTGCCGTTTATCTCAAGGTGGAACGTAGCGTCGAGCTCCGAGGCAGCCGCGCGGCACATCTGCATGCGCGAGAGGAAGATCTCGAAGTACTCCATCACGTGGCTGGTCGAGGTGTCGATGTCCAGCTCGAGTGTCAGCGTGCGCGCCTCGCCATCCACCCTCAGGAACGACCGGCTCGCCGCGTGGTTCACACGGTCATGGATGTCGTAGGCCGCGGGGTCGGGGTTGCGAACGCGTGTGTGGTGGACGTCGGACTTATCGGCGATGATCGTCGCCGCACCCACCGGGTTGGCGGGGGTGCCGAAATCCTCCTCGTGATTGCCGAGCGCGTTCATCACGTGAATCGTCTCGACCGGGTCCATCCCCAGTTCGCGCAACACCTCGCGAGCAAGGATCGCGGAGCTCACACCGTGGTGGTCGCGCCCGATGCAGTTGCCGATGTCGTGCAAGTATCCGGCGATCTCCGCGAGTTCGACGAGACGCTCCTCGTATCCGAGCCTGCGCATGATGTTGCCGGCGATGTGCGACACGAGGTTCGCGTGGCGGAAGCCATGCTCCGTGTAGCCGATGGCGCCAAGGTAGTCGTCCGCTACCTCGATCATCGCCTTCACGTCGGGCGATGCGGCGACCTCAGCGATCGTCACACGGCGCCAGACCCGCGGCGCGGCGGGCCCGGCCGCCGGAGTGTCGCTCCCGGACTGCGATCCAGGCGGGTGCAGGTCACTCATCGGCGGGCGTGACGCTCTCCGTGATGCGCTCGATGATCGCGCGCTTCGTGAACTGGACCACGACGCCCTTGGCGATCTCGACGTCGAGGACGTCGCCGTCGATGGACCGGAGCGTGCCCATGAGGCCCCCGGCGGTCAGGATGCGGTCGCCGGGCGCGAGCGCCGCGAGCATCTCGACGGCCTTCTTGCGCTGCGTCTGCTGGGGACGGAACCACAGGAAGTAGAAGACCCCCGCGATGAGGACCATGTACACGAGGAAGGAAGTCAGTTCAGAACCGCTCATTGATCGCTCCTGTCGATGCGGAGCGAGACCGGAAGTCGCCGGACCGCGCCCCGAGGCTGAAGTACCGTCCGCGGTCGCCGCACGAGCGAGGACCGGGCCGTCCGATGATAGCACCCATGCGCGCGCGTTCGTGCGTGTGCGCGATCAGTAGTCGACCGCCGCGGGGCCCGCCAGCCACTCCGCCAGGAACGCGGCGTAGCGACCCTCGTCGATCGAATGGCGCGCCTTCGCGGTCAGGTCCAGGAGGTAGTGGAGGTTGTGCTCGGTCAGCAGGATCGCGCCGAGCATCTCCTTCGTCGTCACGAGGTGGCGGATGTAGGCGCGGGTGAAGGTGGAGCAGGTGGGACAGGTACATGTCGGGTCGAGCGGGCCCATGTCGGTGGCGAACCGCGCGTTGCGCAGGTTGAGCCGGCCCTCGCTCGAGAAGGCGGTCCCGAGGCGCGCCGTCCTCGTGGGCAGCACGCAGTCGAACATGTCCACGCCGAGCGCGATCGCGCGCAGGATCGTCGTCGGGTTGCCCACGCCCATCAGGTAGCGCGGCCGGTCGGTCGGGAGTGCCGCGCACACCGGTGCGAGCGATTCGAGCATCATCTCGTGCGGCTCCCCCACCGAGTAGCCGCCGATGCCGTATCCGGGGAATCCGATCTCGGTCAGGCGCTCGACGCTCTCGAGGCGCAAGTCGTCGTGAACGCCGCCCTGCACTATCCCGAACAGCAGCTGGTCCTGCCGGGTGTGCGCGTCACGGCACCGCCGCGCCCACTGCGCCGAGCGGTGCACGGCGGTCTCGACGGTGGCGCGCTCCGCCGGGTATGGCGGACACTGGTCGAGCTGCATGACGATGTCCGCCCCGATCCGCTGCTGGATCGCCATGTTGTCCTCCGGCGTCCAGAAGTGCTTCGCGCCGTCCACGATCGAGCGGAACGCGACGCCCTCGTCGGTCACTTTGACGGTGTCCGCGAGCGAGAAGACCTGGAACCCTCCCGAGTCGGTCAGCGTCGTCCCCGACCACCCCATGAACCGGTTCAGCCCACCGGCGGCTTCGACGATCGCCTCCCCAGGTCGCAAGAAGAGGTGATAGGCGTTCGCCAGCACGGTCTGGGCGCCGAGGTCGGCCAATCGCGCGGGGAGGACCCCCTTCACGGTGGCGCGCGTACCCACAGGCATGAAGAGCGGAGTGTCGATCGGTCCGTGCGCGGTCGCGACCGTGCCGCGGCGCGCGGAGGAGGACGGATCCGTGCGTACGAGCGTGAAGGATGCGTTCGTCATGTGCGAGATTCTACCGTAGCGCGGACCGTCCTCGACTTGGGGACTATGTATCGTGGACACTGTATCGGTGAACCGCGCGGTGTCCTGCCGCGTCGAAGAGAGCGTGGGATGAAGAAGACCCAGCGTGACGATCCGGAACTGGTCCGGGCAGCGAACGACGGCGACACGGCCGCGTTCGAGGAGTTCGTGCGAGCGCACACCGATGCGGTGTACGCGCATGCCTACCGGTTCTTCGGGGACGTCAACGCCGCTCAGGACGCGACGCAGGAGGTGTGGGTCAAGGTGTACCAGGCGCTCCCCCAGTTCCAGGGCCGCTCCGCGGTGTCGACGTGGCTGTTCCGCATCACCCGCAACGCCTGCTTGGACATGTTGCGCGCCGGCCGCCGTGTCGCCCCGCCGATCGACCCTCTGGACATCCAGGGACGGTCCGCCGACGACACCGCCGGTGACGCCTCGAGCCGCGTCGACCTCCAGACCGCCATGCGCGCGCTGTCGCCCGAGGACCGCGACGCCTTCAACGCGGTCGCCCTCTTCGGTCTGCAGTACTCGGAGGCGGGCTCCGTCCTCGGCGTTCCCGCCGGCACCGTCAAGTCCCGGGTGTTCCGCGCCCGAAGGGCCCTGATCGCCCTGCTCTCCCTCGATGCGAAGGGCGGTGCCGCGCTGTGAACTGCCTCGAAGCGGAAGCGCTGATCTCCGCCGCACACGATGGCGAGAGAGTGTCGGAGACCGATCTCGCCGCTGCGCAGGTCCATTGCGACGAGTGTCCGGATTGCACCGCGTTCGCAGCGGGGCTCCGGTGGCTCGATGTCATGCCGGTACCCCCCGCTCCAGACGGGCTTGTCGAACGCGTCCTCGCCGCGGTCGCTCCCCTTCAGGTCCAGCGCGCTGAGGCGCTCGCTCTCGAGGCCGAGAAGGAAGAGGCCGCCGGAGCCGGCCTGGAACTCCCGGTCCCCGATGAGGAGATCGTCGAGGATGCCACCGAGTTCGCGGAGCCCCAGGCGAAGCGCACCCTGCTGTCGCGCTTCGAGTGGTTCCAAGGACCGACGAAGTGGGCGTCGCTCGGCGCCGCGGGTGCGCTCGCGGCGACCGCTCTCATCGCGTTCGTCGTCGTGGGACTCGGTGGGTCGGGACAGGCCCCCCAGACCGCTTCTACCGCGAACCTCGCGGCGTCACCCGAGGTCTCCTTCAGCGACGCGGGCCAGAAGGCAGCTCCCACTGTGGGAACGCAGGCCACGCCAACGGCTCCGGCGCAGGCGCCCGACTACGTGCTGTTCAGGGACTACGTCTACGCGCCCGGAGCGCTTCTCGCGGACGCGGGCAGCGCCACTCCGACGATCGGGACGCTCACCACGGCGTTCGCTTCAGGCGGATCGGTCACCGCGACGGTCTATCGCTCGCCTCTGACCGACGGCTCGATCGTCGTGCAGGGCCCCGACGGGCTGCGGGTGTACATGCCGGTGGTCCGATTGATGGCGAGCGTCCGTTACCAGCTCACGTCCGGTCAGCCGATCGAGCACTTCGGCGTGTGGCCCGTCCTTCCCAGCCGCTTCCCGGTCCCCACAACCGCCGACGGCACCCCGACGTTCGTCGCGGCCGCCACCGACGCGCTGAACGTGACGGTCTACGCGTCGACCGGCCGCCCCGTCACCGAGGGCTTCGCCGTGGCGCCCGGGACGACCGTCTCGGACCCCGCAGCGGGCAACCCGAATTGGACGTGGTGGGCGCCCGCCCCGACGAACCCGTAGGCTCGAAGGTACGTTCCGATCCCGACGCGGCCCCTCGCATCAGCGAGGGGCCGCTCTCGTTCACTCGATCAGCATCGCGTCGCCGAAGCTCAGAAACCGGTACCCCTCCGCAACGGCGGCCCCGTACGCGTTCATGATCGCGTCGCGACCCGCGAACGCGCTGACCAGCATCATCAGCGTGGAGCGGGGAACGTGGAAGTTCGTGATCATCGCATCGACCACGCGGAACCGGTATCCAGGAAGGATGAACAGCGAGCTGGCCGCCTCCGTCGCGACCACGGCGCCCGCCCTCTCGTCGAACGCGGTCTCGAGCGCACGAACGGTGGTCGTGCCTACGGCGATGACGCGGCCCCCGCGCTCGCGGCATTCCGCGATCGCGTCGGCCGTGTACGCGGGCACGCGGAAGTGCTCGGTGTGTATGTGGTGGTCCTCGGCCCGTTCCTCGATCACCGGCCGGAAGGTGTCGAGACCCACGTCCAGCTCGACCCGGGCCAGATGCGTGCCGCCCTCCACGATCCGATCCAGAAGCTCGGTCGTGAAGTGGAGGCCGGCTGTCGGCGCGGCCGCGCTCCGCTCGTCGGTGGAGAACACGGTCTGGTAGAGCTCCGGGTCGGCGAGCGGACGGGTGATGTAAGGAGGGAGCGGGACCTCTCCGAGACGATGCAGCAGGTCGGTGAACCGCTCGCGGCCGGTATGGAACTGGACGATGCGGACGCCGGAGTCCTCGATCACGCCGACGACCGTGGCGGACAGTGCGCCCGCTCCGAACTCGATCTTGGCGCCGGCGCGCAACCTTCGACCGGGGCGCACGAGGCATTCCCAGGTGTCTTCCCCCCGGTCCTTCAGGAGCAGCACCTCGACGGCGCCTCCGCCCTCCGTCTTGACCCCGTGCAAGCGGGCCGGCAGGACGCGTGTCTCGTTGACGACCAGAAGGTCCCCGCGCCGAAGGTGATCCGCGATCTGCGCGAACCGCTCGTGCGCCACCGCGCCCGTCGCCCGGTCCAGAACGAGCAGGCGGCAGCTGTCGCGCGGTTCAGCAGGACTCTGCGCGATGAGCCCGGTCGCAAGCTCGTAGTCGAAATCGTCGGTCAGCACGGCGCCCGTTCCTTCTCCGAAGTCCCGCGTTCCCAGCCGGCTCGAGTGTATCCGAGACCGTCTTGCGCGGCCGTCGCGCGGTCCTGTCGCATGGGACCGGCATCGGGTACCATTGCCGCGCCATGGTAAATGACGCTTGGTCCGCTGCGGACCTCCACATACACACGACCCATTCCGATGGCGTCGCCACCCCATCCGAGGTCCTCGACTGGGTCTGCTCCCACACCGACCTGAAGATCATCGCGATCGCCGACCACAACACCAACTCGGGCTCGATCGAAGCCGCGCGCATCGCGAAAGATCGCGGGCTCCCGATCGAGGTCATCATCGCGCAGGAGGTCGAGAGTTCGGACGGACACATCGTCGGGCTTTGGACGCCCGAGCTGGTGCGCCCCCTGATGAACGCCGAGGACACTGTCGCAGCCATCCATGCGCAGGGCGGTCTGGCTGTCGCAGCTCACCCGTTCGCCCCCCGGCTGTGGTCTCGTGCCGGGCTGGACCGCGGCAACAGAGGGATCTACGACCGTGTCGACTATGACGCGATGGAGGTCGCGAACTCCAACCCACTGCTGTTCATCGCGAACTGGAGCGCGCAGCTGTATCAGCACCGCAACCGGGAGCGCCTCGCGTGCACCGGAGGGAGCGACGCCCACATCCTGTGGGTCATCGGCTCATCCCGCACGTACTTCCCCGGCGAGACCCCCGACGACCTTCGCGCAGCGATCGAGAACAAGACGACGCGCGTCTCGCGACCCGGCTACAGCCTGATGCGCCAGGTGCGCTATGCGCGCAACGTGCCCGACATCCGGGCGCGCGACCGCGAGCGCAAGGCGCGCGAGGTCGAGGCCGGGATCAGAGAACCGAAACCGGAGAAGCGCGAGACATGGGCCGACAAGCGCGCCCGCTAGTCCTCGTTCATCCTTTCGCGCGTCTCGCGGCCTTCCGCGCCTCTCTCGCCTCGGCAGCCTCCTGCTCGGAGAAGCGGCAGCCGCAGTAGTTCTGGCGATACATGCCGAGCTCGCGGCTGCGGCGGGTCGCCTCGGGGTACCGGTCGCGGAAGTCGGTCACGAGGAACCTTACTCCCACTTCCGCACACACCTGCTCCCCCACCTCGCGGATAGTATCCGCATCCTGATACGGGCTGACGGTCAGGGTCGTCGCGACCGCATCGCACCCCAGGGCCGCCGCGTGTCGAGCGGCTGCTCCGAGGCGCACGCGGAAGCATGCGCGGCAGCGCTCACCGCTCTCGCGTCCGAGGCCGGCGACGGCTGCTTCCCACGCATCCGTGTCGTACTCGAGTTCGTCTACCGGTATACCGCACGTCTCCGCATAGGCGAGCAGCGTGTCGCGCCGATGCTCATACTCGGCGCGCGGGTGGATGTTCGGATTGGCGTAGACGACGCGGACGTCGTGCTCGAGCGCGAGGGCGTCGTACGGTTCGAGCAGGCACGGCCCGCAGCAGGCGTGCAGCAACAGCTTCATCTGGTCACCTCGGAAGCCAACGATACTCCGCCCCATACAGGAGAAGGAAGGGCGGCCGGTGCGAGCCGCCCTTCCTCGAAACTGCAACGAGTGTCCGTCGGTAGAGAGGCTCTACGCCTTGCGGACGTTGGACGCCTGGAGCTTGCCGTTCTGCCCCTCGGTGATCTCGAAGACCACTTCCTGGCCCTCGGTCAGGGTCTTGAAGCCGTCCATCTGGATCTCCGAGAAGTGGACGAACAGGTCATCCCCGTCCTCGCGCGCGATGAAGCCGTACCCTTTGTCCGGGTTGAACCACTTGACGGTACCCGACGCCATGCGTGTCCCACCTTCCACTCCGCTGTCACGCGGAGCACCCCGTGCGACGTGCCGTCCCCCCTGGCCCGAGCGCCGATACTCGCCGCACCGCGGACGTGAGCGCCATCACAAGGCCGGACCAACCGTCTCGCTATTCCGCGGGCCCGGGATCGACCGGCCTCTTGCCTGAGCAAGAGGCTAGCACAGCGGCCCGGAGGTTTCGCAAGGCTCCGAACGCCGCCGCGGCGGACATGGGCGGCACGCGGGACTCAGCCGTTCTGGGCCTCGGCGGCAGCTGCGGTGTTCGACATCAGCATGGCGCGCGTCATGGGGCCGACCCCACCGGGGACCGGCGTGATCGCGGAGCACTTCGGCGCGACAGCGTCGAAGTCGACGTCACCCACCATCCCGGCGTCGGTCCGGTTGATGCCCACGTCGATGACGACCGCGCCATCGCGCACGTACTCCGCTCCGATCATCTTCGGCCGGCCGATCGCGGCGATCAGGATGTCCGCCTCGCGGCACACGGCAGGAAGGTCGACGGTGCGTGAGTGGCAGTAGGTCACCGTGCAGTGGCGCTCGAGCAGCATGATGCCCATCGGCTTTCCCACGAGAAGCGAACGGCCCACCACCACGGCGCGCTTGCCCGCCAGCTCGATCCCGTAGTGGTCGAGCATGCGCATCACGCCCCACGGGGTGCAGGCGCGATGCCCCGGCACGCCACGCATGAGCCGGCCCAGGTTCTCGGGATGGAAGCCGTCGACGTCCTTGACCGGCGCGATGCGCTCCACCACGGCCTCGACGTCCAGATGATGCGGGAACGGCTGCTGCACAAGGATGCCGTGGACGTGCGGGTCGTCGTTGAAGCCGTCGATGATGTCGTGCAGGCGCTCCTGCGAGATGTCGGCCGGCAACCGCGAGTCGAAGCTGCGGATCCCGATGCGCTCGCAGTCGCGTTCCTTCATCTTCACGTACGACTGGGACGCGGGGTCATCCCCGACGAGCACTACCGCTAGCCCGGGAGTGACCCCGCGGGCCCGCAGGGCCGCAACGCGCTCGGTGGTCTCGGCCTCTACGGCCGCGGAGACGGTCTTGCCATCGATGATCAAGGGGGTCATGGGTCATCGTCCTTCTTCGCGCGTCGGGGCCGGCTCGTGTCGATATCGTTCAGAACAGGCCGACTATGTTGCCGTCGGCGTCGATGTCCACCTGCTCGCCCGCGGGGCGGCTGGGGAGACCGGGCATGGTCATGATGTCACCGCACAACGCGTAGAGGTACCCTGCGCCCGCGGACAGCCGCACATCGCGGACCGGGAGTATCCATCCTTGCGGGCGGCCCTTGCGGTCCGGGTCGTGGCTGAGCGACAGATGGGTCTTGGCCATGCAGACCGGGAGCCGCCCGAAGCCCATCTCCGTGAACCGAGCCAGCGAGCGGATCGCCTCCTTGGAGAACTCGACGCCGTCGGCGCCGTAGACCCCGCGTGCGATCGACTCTATCTTCGCCTCGGCAGGGTCCTCGTCAGCGTAGCTGAACGTCAGCTGCGAGGGGGCGGTGCACGCATGCGCGACGGCGTCCGCCAGCTCGATGCCACCGTCGCCGCCGTCCGTGTGCATCGTGTGCGAGACGGCCTCGATCGCGCCGGCCTCCAGCGCCGCCGCGCGGATCAAGGCGTGCTCCGCCTCCGTGTCGGACGGGAACCGGTTGACCGCGACCACACAGGGAATCCCGAACGCAGCGACGTTCTCGATCTGCTTGATGAGGTTCGGCATCCCGTCTCGCACGGCTTCGAGGTCCTCGGTGGCCAGTCGCGGGTCCAAGGGCTTGCCAGGATGGACCTCGTACCGTCCCGAGTGCGCCTTGAGCGCCCTCACCGTGCATACGAGGACCGCGCAGTCCGGCGCGAGCCCGCTAGCCCGGCACTTGATGTTGCAGAACTTCTCGAACCCCATGTCCGCGCCGAAGCCGGCCTCGGTGACGGTGTAGTCCGCGAGCTTGAGGGCGATCCGGTCAGCGATGATCGATGAGTTCCCGTGTGCGATGTTGCCGAAGGGCCCCGCGTGGACGAACACCGGACCGCCGTCCATGTTCTGCAGGAGGTTGGGCATGATCGCGTCGCGCATGAGCACGGTCATGGCGCCGGCGACCTTGAGGTCTTCGGTGGTGGCCGGCTTGCCCGAGCGGTCGGTGCCGATGACGATGCGGCCGATCCGGGCGCGCAGGTCGTGCAGGTCGTCGGCGAGCGCGAGGACCGCCATGAGTTCGCTGGCCGAGGTGATGTCGAAGCCGGTCTCCCGGGGCACTCCCCCGAACTTACCTCCCAGACCGATCACCACGTCGCGCAACGCGCGGTCCGATATGTCGAGAACCCGGCGCCAGGTGACGGCGTACGGGTCCAAGTCGATCGGGTCGCGGTGGTGCAGCGCGTTGTCGATGAACGCCGCGCACAGGTCGTGCGCGGTCGTCACCGCGTGCGCGTCCCCGGTCAGGTGGAGGTTGAGGTCGGTCATCGGAAGCACCTGGGAGTACCCGCCTCCGGCCGCGCCGCCCTTGATGCCGAACACGGGGCCGAGCGACGGCTGGCGGATGCAGGTCACGGCGCTCCTGCCGGTCCGCGCGAGGGCCTGACCCAGGCCCACGGTAGTCAGTGTCTTCCCCTCACCGAGGGGGGTCGGGGTCATGGCGGTCACCACGACATACTTGCCGTTGGGCCTGCCTGCGAGGCTCGCGCCGATCGACAGTCGGATCTTGGCCTTGTACACGCCGAACGGCTCGATGAACTCCGGCTCGATCCCGGCTGCGGTGGCCACCTGTGTGATCGGCAGCAACTCCGCCCTTTGGGCGATCTCGACGTCTGAGAGCACGACTGTCCTTTCGATGCGGGAGCGCTCGCCCGACGGGGGACGCACTCCCGAAGCCGGCGCATGGGCGCGATTCTACGCGGTCCTCCATAGCTTGTGCCCGTTCCGCAGGCACGCCGGTTCGGGTAGATACCATGAGCAGACACGGTAGCGTACAGACATCGCCCGATCACAGGAGGAACCATGGCCGATTCCCCGCTCGTCACCCTCGTGGCCGACTTCGCCGCTGCAAGCGACTTCGAGAAGAAGCACACCCCGTTCATCACGCTCGCCCCGCACGGCGAAGGTGTCCTGGTCAATGTCGAGGTAGGGCACGAGGTCCCGCACCCGAACGGTATGGACCACTACATCACCTTCATCGAGCTGTTCGCCGGAATGACCCCGATCGCGCGGCTCGACCTCTCCCCCGTCGTGACGTCCCCGAGGTTCTGCGTGCCGGTCGACCTGCCCGCCGGTACCGTCCTCCGCGCGGTCGAGCACTGCAACCTGCACGGTTGGTTTGCATACGAGGTGACGCTGTAGAGGGTCGCCGCACGCGCGGCCTCACATCATGGAAGGGGCGTCGACCACAAGGTCGAGCCCCTTCCGATAGAGTCTTGCGCCCCTAGAACAGCCCGCCCTGCGATTCCTGCGCGCCACCGGGCACGGTCAGTCCCAAGTGCTCGTACGCCCGCGGAGTGGCCTGACGCCCCTTCGGCGTGCGCATGATGAACCCGAGCTGCAGCAGGAACGGCTCGTAGACGTCCTCGAGCGTGTCCGGCTCCTCTCCCACCGAAGCGGCAAGGGTCCCGAGACCGACCGGCTTGCCCGAGAACTTCGTCGTGAGCGTCTCGAGTATCCGGACGTCCATCTTGTCGAGGCCGAGGTGGTCGACCTCGAAGAACGCCAGCGCCTCGGCGGCGATGTCCTCCGTAACGTGTCCGCTGTGGCGTACCTGCGCGTAGTCGCGCACGCGCTTGAGCAGCCGGTTCGCGAGACGCGGGGTGCCTCGGCCGCGACGCGCTATCTCTGCGGCGCCCTCGTCGTCGATGTCGACGCCGAGTATCCCGGCGGACCGCCGGACGATCGCCTCGAGATCCTCGGTCGCGTAGTAGTCCAAGCGGAACGACATGCCGAACCTGTCCCGCAGCGGCCCTGTGAGCAGGCCGGTGCGCGTGGTGGCGCCAACGAGCGTGAACCGCGGGATGTCGAGGCGCAGCGAACGCGCTGCCGGTCCCTTCCCTATCACGACGTCGAGGACGAAGTCCTCCATCGCGGGGTACAGGACCTCCTCCACCTGATGGTTCAGCCGGTGGATCTCGTCGATGAACAGCACGTCGCGCTCTTCGAGGTTCGTGAGTATCGCGGCCAGGTCGCCGGGCCGCTCGATCGCCGGCCCGCTCGTGGTCCGCATGGTGACGCCCAGCTCGTTGGCGATGACGCCTGCGAGCGTCGTCTTGCCAAGCCCCGGAGGCCCCGACAGCAGGACGTGGTCGAGCGGCTCGTTGCGTCCGCCGGCGGCCTCGATCAGCACGGAGAGCGATTCCTTGACCTTCGCCTGCCCGAGGTACTCAGTCAGGCGTTTCGGTCGCAGCGAGCGATCGACCTCGAGGTCGTCGGGGGTGTACCGGGCCGAGACGAGGCGCTCTTCCGCTTCATCGAGTCCGTCGGCGCTCCACTCGGACGAGACCGGATCGGTCATCCACGGCCTCCTAGCGACTTGAGCGCCCACTTCAGCAGCTGTTCCGCTGTCGATCCCGCATCGGCGCCTCGCAACGCCGCCGCGGCTTCCGCTGCGGTGAAGCCCATGGCGAGGAGGGCATCCCGTGCCTCAGCCGCGGCTATGAGGTGCGGGCCGCGGCCGCCTGCGGCGATGTCAGGCAGGTCGAGCTTGTCCTTGAGCTCCAACGCCAGACGCTGCGCCGTCTTCTTGCCGACCCCCGGAACGCTCGAGAGCACGGCGACGTCGTCCCCCGCGACAGCGGCGCGCAGCGCGTCCGGCCGCAGCGCCGACAGTACCGCGAGCGCGACTTTCGGTCCGACACCGCTCACGCCGATCAGCGTCTCGAAGAGCGAGCGCTCGTCGTCGTTCTCGAACCCGTAGAGGGTCAACTCCTCCTCGCGGACGTGCAGGTACGTGTGGACGGTGACGGTGTCGCCCTCGGGGGGCAGCGACGCTAGCGAGCGGGTCGACATGAGAAGCCGGTAGCCGACTCCGCCGACCTCGAGCAACGCGAAGCCCGCGGCCTTTCCAGCAACGCGACCGGTGAGAAACGCGATCACGACGCCTCCGCTCCACGGGCACGAGCGCGCGCGACCCGCTGGTTGGCGTGGCAGATCGCCGCGGCGAGAGCGTCCGCGGCGTGGTCCGGCTTGGGGTCGTGGTCCAGCGCCAGGATCGTTCGCACCATGTAGGTCACCTGCGTCTTGTCGGCGGAACCGGACCCCACCACCGCGAGCTTGATCTCGCCGGGCCCGTACTCCCCGACCTCGAGACCAGCATCGGCCACAGCCACCAGCGCGGCGCCTCGCGCCTGGCCGGTCGCCATCGCACTCGCAACGTTGCGATTGAAGTAGATGTTCTCGAGAGCGGCCTCGGATGGCCGATGACGCGCGATGACGTCGGCGAGCCCGTCACGCACCGTCTTGCAGCGACGCGCCGTCCCGTGGGCGGTCACGCTCCTGATACAGCCGTAGGCCAGGCACCGGAACCGGGCCCCGTCCACCTCGACCACGCCCCAGCCCGTGTTGGCGAGCCCTGGGTCGATCCCGAGTATGACCACCGACACTTCAGGCCCCCGCCGACGCCGCCAATCGAACATATGTTCAGTCTACGGCACGGCGCCGACACGCGCAAAGCGAGGGGCGCCCCGCTTGGCGGAGCGCCCCTCGCTTTGGATGCGTAGGCCGAGGTCAGTCCGCGTCGAGCGCGGCCGCGAGTTCCTCGGTCATCTCCATGTTGTGATAGACCTCCTGGACGTCGTCGCTGTCCTCGAGGTTGTCGATGAGCCGCATGACCTTGCGAGCGGTATCCACCTTCACCGCGACGGGGGTGAGCGCGCGCATCGACCATTCAGCGCCCTGAACCGCGATGCCCGCCGCCTCCAGTGCGTTCTTCACGCTCAGGAGGTCGTTCGCGGCGGTGACGACGATGAACTCATCGTCGTTGTCCTCGAGATCCTCGCCGCCGGCCTCCATGACCGCCATCAGGAGCTCTTCCTCGTCAGGAGCGCCCGCCTTGTCGATCACGATCTCGCCGCGGCGCTCGAACTGGAACGCGACCGATCCGGTGGCGCCCAGCGATCCACCCGCACGAGTGAACGCCGCGCGGACGTCGGCGGCGGTCCTGTTGCGGTTGTCGGTCAGCGCTTCGACGTAGATCGCCGTTCCGCCTGAACCGTAGCCCTCGTAGATGACCTCTTCGTAGTTCGCACCGGCGCTGGCGCTGAAGGCCTTGTCGATCGCAGCCTGGATCTTGTCCTTCGGCAGCGAGTAGCCCTTGGCCTTGACGATGGCCGCCGCCAGCGAGGCGTTGTTCTCCGGCTTCGGGTCGCCGCCGGTCTTGGCCGCGACTGTGATGATCCGCGAGAGCTTGCTGAAGAGCTTCGAGCGCTTGGCGTCCACCGCGCCCTTACGGTGCTTCGTGGTCGCCCATTTGGAGTGTCCGGACATCGGCTGGCCTTTCCGTTTTCAGCGACGCGCTCACCTGCGCGCGGGATGATGACCGCCGACAAGGATACCCGAAAAGAGAGAGAAGGACCGCGGCGCGCCCCCACCCAGCGCCGGCGAGCTAGCGCGCGGCTGCCGCCTCGATACCGTCGACGAAGAGTCGATGGATCCGCGGATCGCCCGTGAGCTCGGGGTGGAAACTCGTGGCCATGAGGTCGCCCTGCCGCGTGGCGACGATGTGCCCGTCATGGCGTGAGAGCACGTCTACGCCTTCGCCGACGCGCTCGATCCAAGGCGCGCGGATGAAGACGCCGATGAACGGCTCGCGGAGCCCGTCCACATCGAGCGGAGCCTCGAACGAATCGACCTGGCGGCCGTAGGCGTTGCGCCGGATCGTGATGTCCATGAGCCCCAGCGTGCGCTGACCCGGAAGTGCGTCGAGGACGTTGCGCGCGATCAGGATCGCCCCCGCGCAGGTGCCCCAGATCGCCATGCCTTCCTCGTGACGGCGGGCGACCGCGCCATAGAACCCGTACGTCTCCATGAGCTTGCCGATGGCGGTCGACTCACCGCCGGGGATTATGAGGCCGTCGCAGTCCGACAGCTGGTCCGTCAGACGGACCGCGACCGCGCGCACGCCCAGCGCCTCGAGCGAGACGATGTGCTCCCGGAACGCTCCTTGGAGTGCGAGGACGCCGACCTTCACGCTACCAGCCACGCTCCTGCATGCGCTCGGCCGCAGGGATGTCGGAGATGTTGATGCCGACCATCGCCTCACCGAGGTTGCGCGAGACGCGAGCGATGATGTCGGGATCCTGGTAGTGCGTGGTTGCCTCGACGATCGCCTTCGCGCGCTTGGACGGGTCGCCGCTCTTGAAGATGCCGCTTCCGACGAACACGCCGTCGCAGCCGAGCTGCATCATCAGAGCCGCGTCGGCCGGAGTGGCGATGCCGCCCGCGGAGAAGTTGACCACCGGGAGCTTGCCGTTCTCTGCGACCCACTTGACCAGGTCGTACGGAGCCTGCAGGTCCTTGGCCGCGGCGAAGAGCTGCTCGGGGCGGATGCCCTTCACCCATGCGATCTCGTCGTTGACGGTACGGATATGGCGGACCGCCTCGACCACGTTGCCGGTGCCGGGCTCGCCCTTGGTGCGCACCATCGACGCGCCCTCGCCGATGCGGCGAAGCGCTTCGCCGAGGTTGCGGCATCCGCACACGAACGGGACGGTGAACGACCACTTGTCGACGTGATGCTCCTCGTCGGCCGGGGTGAGGACCTCTGACTCGTCGATGTAGTCCACGCCGAGCGACTGGAGTATCTGCGCCTCGACGAAGTGGCCGATGCGGCACTTCGCCATGACCGGGATCGACACGGCGGCCACGATCGCTTCCACGATCGTCGGGTCCGCCATGCGCGCGACGCCGCCCGCGGCGCGGATGTCGGCGGGCACGCGCTCGAGCGACATGACGGCGACCGCGCCGGCGTCCTCGGCGATCTTCGCCTGCTCGGCGGTGACGACGTCCATGATGACGCCGCCCTTGAGCATCTCGGCAAGGCCGGTCTTTACTCTCAGGGTCCCGGTGGTGGCGTCACTCATGGCTCTCATGCTCCTTATGGGGAAAGGTCGCGGGTGCGGCTCGCGCCGCATCCGACCGCGACCGGACGACCGCGCCGCGAATGGATATGTCAGTCTAGCGCCCGCCTCTTGCGGCAACAACCGCAGGAGACGCGCCCGTCCGCACCGCGGATGCGGGAGAACGAGCTACTTCGTCGTTATCTTCTGCGTGAGGCCGAGTATCTGTATCCAGGTGTTTCCCGGATCGAGCTTGATGGTCGAACCGTCCGCGGCCGTGAACACGGGCGGAGCGTTGGTGCCCGCCGTCCACGTCCCGTCGACACGCTGCCCGCCGGTGAATACCGACACCTTCCCGGTACCCGTGAGCTTGATGTCGACCACGCCGTGCTTGTCACCTGGGTACGGGGTGATCTTCGCCCAGAGGACTACGACATTGTGGGCGGTCAGCTGCTTGCCCGACACTACGTCCTTGTGCGCCGTGCCGTTCATGAACCGCGCGTACGTCCGCGCGACCGCATCGAAGCGCCATTGCGCCTTGCTCGTGGACGCCGTCGGGACGTTGATGGTAGTGACCGTGGGCGAAGCGCTCTGCGACGCGGGTGCGAACTCGAAGCCGGCGATCGTCTCGGTCGCGGGATACCCGCGCTTGCTGGTCGCGAAGCCGCGAAGCTTGGTGATGTCGAGGTACATGTTGTGCGGCGCTGCGCGGGTCTTGACGCGCCAGTACGAGCCCGGATTGAAGAACTGGTCCATGTCGTTGTACTTCGTCTTGTTGGAGGCGAGGATCTTGCGCACCGAACCCGGCCCACCGACGTGCGCCAGGAGCGAGTGGTACTGCTGGACCAGGTACAGGTCGGGTGGCCGGCAGGACCGCACCGGGCCCACGACAGCCGGTACCTGCGACTGGAACAGGCAATGGAACCGGGTGATGCCGCCCTCGGCGATCACCTCGTAGACCACGTCGGCCTTGTCGAGGCCGGTCTGCGGGCGCGCGGCCGACGAGTTCTCGATCTTGACCGAGACCACGCGCATCGTCACAGCCTCGGCCGACGGCGCAGGCATCCCCGTGAGCGGCCACTTGAGTGTCCGGGCGGGACGCGGGACGGCGCGCTCCGCGGACGCGGCGGGCCAGACTGCTTCGACCTGCTTCTGCGCGGTGCAGCCTGCAAGAAGCGGTAGCACGAGAAGGCCGGACAGTGCGATCGTGATGAAGCGGGGCCTCATGGTGGCTCCTGCCCTCCGGAGAGTCGGGGTCTCTCGCAGGATAGCACGCGGAACTACGCTCCTGACGGGGTCTCCCCCGCACGCGTGCGCGCCCGGAGCGCCCGCACGATGAGCCACACACCGACCAGGACCATCGGCACGCTCAGGAGCTGTCCCATGGTGAAGATGCCTGCGAAGAAGCCCATCTGGCTGTCCGGCTCGCGGAACATCTCGACGAAGATCCGGAACACGCCGTATAGCGTGAGCATCCAGCCGACGATGAGGCCTTCGGCGCGGCGCTTGCGCGCCATCACGACCATGACAACGAAGATGACGAGCCCTTCGAGGCCCGCTTCGTAGAGTTGCGAGGCATGGCGGGCGCCGGGACCGGCGCCCGGGAAGCCGGTGACAGCCCACGGCACCGTCGTCACCCGTCCCCATAGTTCCCCGTTGATGAAGTTTGCGATCCGGCCGAAGAAGATGCCGATCGGCGCACCCACCGCGCCTATGTCGCACATCGTCAGGAAAGGCACCTTGTAGTGCCGGGCGAACCACACTCCCGCTAGCAGTATCCCGACGAGCCCGCCGTGGAAGGACATGCCGCCGTCCCACAGTGCGAAGATCTTGAGCGGCTGCGCGAAGTACGCACCGACTCCGTACACGAGCACGTAGCCGAGGCGCCCACCTGCGATCACGCCGACGACCGCCGCCAGGACCGCCACCATGCGTTTGTCCGGCCCGAGGCCGATGCCCCATCGCTCGTCGAGGATGCGGAGCACACCCCACGCACCGAGGAAGCCCGCCACGTACGCGAGGCCGTACCATCGGATTGACAACGGCCCGATCGCGAACGCGACCGGGTCGAAGGCGGGGAACGTGAAGTACGCCATCGCGGTTGTCCCTCTCCTCTGGGCGGCCTACAGCGAGACGGTCACCGGTTCGGTGGCGCTCGCCTCGATCTCGAAGTAGGCGCGCTCCTCGAAACCGAAGGCGCCGGCGACGAGGTTGCCCGGGAACTGCTGGACCGCCATGTTCAAGGTCATCACCGCGTCGTTGAAGAACTGGCGTGCGTAGGCGATCTTGCCCTCGGTGTCGACCAGCTGCGCCTGAAGGTCGAGGAACGACGCGTTCGCCTTCAAGTCCGGGTACGCCTCCGCAACCGCGAATAGCGATCGGAGCGCGGCGGTCAGACCGTTCTCCGCTGCCGTTCGTCCCGCCATGCCCGTGGCGCCCATCGCCGCGGCGCGCGCGGCGGTGACCTGCTCGAGCGTCTCGCGCTCGTGCGCCGCGTAGCCTTTCACGGTGGCGACCAGGTTCGGGACCAGGTCGTACCGGCGTTTGAGCTGGACGTCGATCTGCGCCCACGCGTTCTCGCAGCGGTTGCGCAGCGTGACGAGCCGGTTGTAGGTCAGGGCCAAGTAGGCGGTCGCCGCCAAGACGACGACCAGCAAGCCGACCACCAGTAGCGTCAGATCCATGCGAACGTGACCTCCCCGATCGCGGTGGGTTCCCTCCGCGCCCCAGCGGACGGGGCACCGGCGCCGACTAGGATACACTTCCGTCCGACCCTGAGAGACGTCCGCCGCACCGCGGCGAGAAGAGGCGCGCGTGTTCCCTCTCAAAGATGAGAATCCCACGTCGCGCACCGCCTGGATGACCTGGCTCATCCTCGCCACGAACGTGGCCGTCTTCGGCTGGGAGCTGTGGCTGAAGAGCCGCGGCGGCGACGCTGCGCTGACGTCCTTCATGTCCACGTGGGCGTTCGATCCCTCGGCGCTGGCCGCCTCCCCCCTTTCGCCGGGCGTGTGGCTCACCGTCCTGACCTCGATGTTCCTCCACTCGGGGTGGGTGCACATCGGGGGCAACATGCTGTACCTGGCGATCTTCGCGAACAACGTCGAAGGTCGGATCGGGCCGCTGTGGTTCCTCGCGTTCTACCTGTGTTGTGGCGCGGTCGCCGCGCTCGTGCAGGCGGCGGGGTCCGGGTTCGCTCCCGTGCTCATGCTCGGAGCGTCCGGCGCGATCGCCGGGGTCCTCGGAGCGTATCTGCTGCTGTTCCCGCGAGCGCGCGTCCTGACCGCCATCTGGGTCGTGATCTTCGTCGAGTTCGCCCGGCTGCCGGCCTGGGTCCTGATCGGGTTGTGGTTCCTCGTGCAGCTGGGATCGGGCCTCGCGTCACTCGACCCCTCCGTGATCGCCAACGGCGGTGTGGCCTACCTCGCGCACGTCGGAGGCTTCCTGGCCGGGATGGCGCTCATCACTCCGGTGTGGCTCACCGCGCGGCGCCGGCGATTCGTGGCGTGGCGATGACGCCTCGCCCGCTGCCGCTGCCAGCCGCCCCGAGCGGAATGGCCGCGCCCGCAGCGTGGTATCTTCTCGCGCATGTCTGAGACGACTCCGGAGCTGGCGCCCTCGAACACGTCGCGCTTCCTGCGCGGAGTGCGGCTGGGCACGCCCGTCTTCCTGGGTTACATGCCGCTCGGGATGGCGTTCGGCCTGATGGCGGTCGCCGCAGGTTTCACCATCGCGCAGGCGACCGCGTGCTCCGCCCTGGCGATCGCGGGGGCGGGCCAGTACCTCGCGATACGGATGATCGCGGCGGGTGGGCTTGCCACGACACTCATCGCGACCGGAGTGGTCAACCTCCGCTACCTCCTGTTCTCCGCCACGATGGCCCCGCACGTCTCCGGCGTACCCCGCTGGCAGCAGGGGCTGCTCGCCTTCACGCTCACCGATGAGACGTTCGCCATCAACGCCGCGGACGCGCGCGAAGGACGGGCCGACCGGTTCTCGATGCTGGGCGTCGGCGCCGTCTCCTGGGTCGGTTGGACGCTCGGCACGCTGATCGGGTCGCTCGCCGGCAGCGCGATCGGTGACCCGAACGCATGGGGCGTCGGCTTCGCCCTCCCCGCGATGTTCACGGCCCTGCTCGTCGGCCAGCTGACCGGCAAGCGCGAGTACGTGGCGGCGGGACTTGCGGCTGCCGCCGCTTTGGCGCTGTCGCTGTTCGTCCCGAGAGACTGGGCGCTCGTCGCCGCAGCGGTGATCGCAGCGACGGTCATGACGGTGGTGAAGTGATGGACCCGGCGATCGTGTGGGGGCTGATCGCAGGGATGGCGCTGACGAACATCGTCGTGCGCGCCACCCCTATCGCCGTCATGTCCAGGTTCGAGCTGCCCGAGCCCGTGAGGCGCTGGCTCTCGTACGTCCCGGTCTCGGTGATGTCGGCGATGGTCGCACTCGAAGTGCTCAAGCCCGGCGACCAGTGGCGCGTCACGCTGGCGAACCCGTACCTGCTCGCGGCGGTACCGACCGCGCTCGTTTACCGCTTCACGCGCAGCTTCCTCGGAGCGACGGTCATCGGCATAGCGGCGTTCCTGGCGTTCCGCTACCTGCTCGGGTAGGATTCGGGCACACCGGGTGGCGCAGTGCCGCCCTTCCGACCGACCGAAGAGACGAAGAGGCGACGTGGCCCGCATCCTCCCGTTCCGTGCCGTCCGCTACGCGCTTCCAGACCGCAGTGACCTCTCCGCTCTGGTTGCGCCGCCCTACGACGTGATCTCGCCGGAACAGCGCGAGGAGTTGCTCGCCCGCGACACGCACAACGCCGTGGCGCTCGAGCTGCCGGAGGGCACCACCGACCCTTCGGTGTCAGGGAACCGCTATGAGGTCGGCGGAGAACGCTGGCGCGAGTGGATCGACGCCGGCGTGCTCGCCTTCGACAGTCGACCCGCGCTCTACGTGCTCGAGCAGCGGTTCACCGTCAGCGGCCACGAGGTCTCGCGCCGCGGATTCGTCGCGGCGGTCGGGCTCGAGCCCTTCTCCGCGGGCGTCGTGCTGCCGCACGAGCGCACGCTTCCCAAGGCCCTGGACGACCGGCTCCGGCTCACCCGCGCGACCGCGGCGAACCTGAGCCAGGTGTTCGGCCTCTTCTCGGACCGGGCGCACGAGACGGATACGTTGATCGCCGCGGCGATGGCCGAGCCGCCGCTCGCCACGGCCGAGTTGGACGGCGTCGTCTCGGCCCTGTGGGCGCTGCAGGACCCCGCCGCCCACGCGGCCCTCGCAGCCTTCCTCGAGGACCGGCCGATCTACATCGCCGACGGCCACCACCGCTATACGACCGCTCTCGCCTACCGGGACGAACGCCGCGTGGCCACCGGCGGCGAGCCCGACGCCGCGTACGAGACGGTGATGATGGCGCTCGTGAACATGGACGATCCGGGCTTGGTCGTCCTCCCGACCCATCGCGTCGCGGACGCCCCGTCTTCCTTCGATCCCGACCGGTTCTGGTCCGGCATGGCCGAGCGGTTCGAGCTATCCGAGCTGCCCGAGGGCAAGCCCGCCTCCGCAACGCTCGCGGCGGCGGCTGACCGACCGAGCTACATCGTCCGCACGAGAGACGGCGTGACGCGCTTGGCACGGTTGCGCACCGACCTCGACCTCACCGGTGACTACCCTTCAGGGACCTCGAAGGCATGGAGGACCCTGGACGTCGCGACGCTCCAGGAGCTCGTGCTCTCCCCCCTGCTCGACATCCACCCCGACCGCCCCACCACCCTCGAGCGGCTCCGGTTCGTCAAGGATGCGCATGAGGCCCTGGCGATGGCCGGCGAACACGACGTCGCGTTCGTGCTGAACCCGACCAGGATGGAGCAGGTGGCTGCTGTCGCGTTGCGCGGTGAGACGATGCCGCAGAAGTCCACGTACTTCTATCCGAAGCTCACGTCAGGGCTGCTGTTCAAGTCGCTCGACACCCTCTAGGAACGAGCAGCGCGCCTCCGCGCGGCGCGATCCCGGGCACCGACGCCCTCGACGTTGCGCTCCACCAGACGCGGACAGACCTCGGAGAGCCTGCAGGCGTCGCAGAGGGGGTGCGCGGGCCGGCACCACTGCCTTCCGATGAGCCATGCGGGAAGGTCGAGGACTCCGGGAGACGCCGGCATCGCCTCGGAGGCGGCCTGGGCGACCTCCTCGGGCATGTCGCGATCCACAAGCCCGGTCCGCAGGAACACGCGGCGCACCTGCGTGTCGTAGGCCACGGTCCCGCCCTCGAGATCCCTGACGTGCACGCCGAAGCACCTGTGCAGAAGCTCCACCGTCATGGCGGCCTTCTTGGGGCCGATGCCCTGGAACGCCGACAGGCGCTGCGTGAGCTCGATCGCGGTCGGGGCATCGCTCCAGATCAGCGACGCGTCTCCTCCGTAGCATTCCAGCAGGCGCGCCGCGGCGTCGCTCACCCATCCGGCGACCGTGTGCTTGAAGCGGTGCAGCGCGGGCGGCCGGCCCATCGCCTCATCGACAGCGCTCCGCTCGGCCGCGAGACGTGCGAGGTCCAGGTGTCCGAGGCGGTCGCGCAGCAGGTACGGACCAGCCCATGCCCGCTCAGCCGGGATGCCCTGGGTGAAGAGGACCGCCAGCAGGAACGCCTCGGGCGAGGTCTTCACGAGGGCGTCGGCCTCCGCCAGATCGGTGAAGGCGCCGCCCACCTGGGCGACGCCTTCATGCGCGAGCTCCTCGCCGAATCGGACGAGCTCGCGTCCCACGCGATGCCGAGTGACGGACCGGTCCACCACCTGCTAGTGCGGTCCCAGCGCGCGGGTCGTGATCTTGTGGATGAGGTACTCGCGCTCCTCGTCCGTGAACTCGTCAGGCACCGCCTTGAGGACCTTGACCCTCGATTCGAGTTTCAGCGCGTTGGCCCCCCGGTTGAGCGCTCCGAGCAGGCACACCATCGACCCGATCATGAAGAGCCAGTGGAACATCACGAACCCCATGAAGAACATGGGCGGCCCATAATGCCCGCCTCCGTGATGGTCCATCCCGCTCATCTGTGGCATGCGCATGTCCATAGGACGCCTCCTTGTTGCATCGGCGACGCGGGCGCCCGAAAGCCGTCCCGCGTACAGGAAGGAGATACCCAGGCGAAACGGCGTCCTCACAGAAGAGGGTCCAAAGCCAGCGCCTTGGCTGCCGCCCCCGCGGAACCGGCTAGAAGCCTGCGAACCTCGGACCGTTCTTCAGGAAGAAGCTGCAGTAGGTGCAGATCTCCTTCTCGGCGACGCTGCGATCGACGGTCGCGTCGAAGATGAGTTCCGGTGCTGACGTCACCTCGTGAGTGGGACGGTCGCACTGCGCGAACGCGCAGCGCGAAGGGCACTTCTCCTCGGGGTTGTAGTGCGGGCAGGTCGCCATCATCTCGTCGTCGCAGCCGCGACGTTCCCAGCACTTCGCCATCCGGGGTCCTTTCGTCCTATACTTGTGCGCGCGCCATCGTAGCACTCGGACCCAACGGCCCCACGTGCGAAGCGGCGCGGATCGTACGCACGACCGACTTGTACGCAAGGCGCGTGCCGCGACGCGAAGGACGACCGACCTGTGACGATCCCAGTGCGGGACACCTACGACACCGTCGTCGCAGGGGCCGGGCCAGCCGGTGTGATGGCCGCCTATCACGCAGCAGAGCGCGGCAGCGTACTGCTCATCGACGCATCGTCCCTTCCGCGCGATAAGAGTTGCGGTGGCATGATCCACGGGCTGACGCGCGACGCTTTGGCCGGCTATGGCGAGATCCCGGACGACATCGTGCTCGGGCCGCGCTACGTGAACTTCCGCTACGTCGACTGGGACCGCGACGTCCGCAAGCCGACGGAGCTCGCCTTCCTCAACGTCGACCGCGCCGGCTTCGACGACTGGCTCGTCTCACTGCTGCCGGGCAACGTCGAGGTCGTCGGAGGAGCTGTGCTCACCACCTTTACGCAGGACGGCGATGGCGTCCGTGTGACAGCCAAGTCGGACGGAGCGGACTTCATCGTGTCGTGCGTGAACCTCGTCGGCGCGGACGGCGCCCGGTCAGCGGTCCGGCGCGCTCTCGGTGTGGACGCGGGAAGCACCTACGTCACGCTGCAGGACTACGTCACCCTCAAGGGGGTCCTCGAGCCCTACTTCGACTGCATCTACATGCGTTCGCTCGGTGACGGCTTCGGATACGGCTACGTGATGCCGAAGGGCGACGTCGCGGTGGTCGGGTCGGTCTTCTACCCCAAGACCAAGCGGCCGTGGGAGAAGCAGGACCGCCTGCTCGAGATCCTGCGCGCGCAGATGCCGCAGCTCGGGGCGACCGTCAAGCGCGAGGCGTGCTCCGCGCTCTACCTCCGGACGAAGGCGGACGTGGTCCCCGGATCGGGCCGCGTGCTTCTGGCCGGAGAGGCCGGCGGCTTCATGTCTCCGACTTCGGGTGAGGGCATCTCGTACGCGGTGCGCTCTGGCATCCTCGCGGGCCGCGCGATCGCCGGCAGCACCGCCAGCGAGGCGCTCGCCTCCTACACCAGCCTGACGGCCCCGCTGCGCAGCGACATCGCGCGACGCCTGCGGTGGCTGCCGTTCATGGAATCGCGTTTCGGCAAGTGGGTCGGCGGCCTGACACCGACCTGGGTCGTCTCGCGGATCACCGAAGGCCTTTAGACCCCTCTTCGGCGAGGGCGGCCCCGCGCTGACGACCAGGCGCTCGCAGCCGCTCGGCCCCGATCGCCTCAGCCCAGATGGCTCCGGCTCGGCGTGGGATCCTTCTGGCCCTGGTAGCGGCTCCCGAGCCCGGGGCTGCCGTACGGCCGGTCCACCGGTGTCGTCATCATCATGAACGACACCTGGCCGATCGCCATCCCGGGCGTCAGCAGTATCGGCAGGTTGGCGACGTTCGACAGCTCCAGCGTGATCGTCCCCTCCCATCCGGGATCGATGTAGCCGGCGGTCGAGTGGATGAGCAGCCCTAGTCGGCCGAGCGAGCTCTTGCCCTCCAAACGGGCGACCACGTCGTCCGGGAGCGCCAGCGTCTCCACTGTGGCCGCCAGCACGAACTCGCCCGGGTGCAGCACGAATGGCTCTTCCTGCGTGGCCTCGACGACCTCGGTCAGCCCCGCCTGCTCCATCGTCGGGTCGATATAAGGGTAGCGTGAGTTTCGAAACACCTGGAACCTCGACCCAAGGTGGAGGTCGACGCTTGATGGCTGTATGTCGGACTCGACGATCGGGTCGATCCGGATACGGCCCGCCAGCAGATGCTCGCGGATCGTTCGGTCTGAGAGGACCATCTTGCCGGGCTCCCTTCTGATGCGCGCCGATGAACACGGGGCGGACCGGGCATAAGCCCAGCCCGCCCCACGCGTGACGCCTCTGTTGGTCTAGCCTACGCGCACTTCGAGAAGCCGCAGGCGCGGCAGACCGCGCAGCCGCTCTCGTGCTCCAACGCGCTCCCGCATTCCGGGCACGCGCCGGCGAGGTTGTCCAACTTGTCGGTGTTCTTGACCACGGCGGTGTGGACCTCGCCGGTCTTCTCCCAGGCGACGAAGTGCTCGAGCGCGATCCCGACGGCGTCGGCGCAGGACAGGACCTTGCCGCCCTCGGCCCACGTCGGTGTCGGGCACCTGATGCCCCGGAGCTGGCGGACGACCGTGTCCGGGTCGACGCCGGCACGCAGCGACATCGAGATCATGCGGGACAGCGCCTCGGACTGGCTGGCCGCGCACCCGCCGGCCTTGCCCATGGACGTGAACACCTCGCACACGCCGGTGTCGTCGGCGTTGATGGTGATGTAGAGGTTGCCGCAGCCGGTCTTGACCTTCTCGGTGCGGCCCACGGTGACCGTCGGACGAGGCCGCGGCTCGATCTCGCCGACGCGCGACTCCCCGGCCGCGCCGGCCGCCTTGCCGCTGTCGCCGGTGGTGAGGACCTGGTTCGCCTTGCTGCCGTCGCGATAGATGGTCACGCCCTTGGTGCCGAGTTCGTTGGCCAGGTCGTAGACCTCGCGGACGTCCTCGGGGGTGGCGGTGTTCGCGAAGTTCACCGTCTTGGAGACCGCGTTGTCGGTGTGCTTCTGGAACGCGGCCTGCATGCGCACGTGCCACATCGGAGCGATGTCGTGCGCGGTGACGAAGACGTGGCGGACGTCCTCCGGCACCTCTTCCATGTCACGCACGGTGCCGTGGTTGGCGATGCGCTCCATCAGGTCGCGGTTGTAGAAGCCGCGCTTGACCGCCATGTCCTCGAAGATCGGGTTGACCTCGATGAGGCGGTCGTTGTCCATGACGGTCCGGACGTAGCTGACGGCGAAGAGCGGCTCGATCCCGCTCGAGCAGCTGGCGATGATCGAGAGCGTGCCGGTCGGCGCGATCGTGGTCACGGTCGCGTTGCGGATCGGGCCGCCTTCAGGCGTGTCGTAGATCGAGCCGGTGAAGTTCGGGAACGAGCCGCGCTCCTCGGCCAACTTGCGCGAGGCGGCCTTCGCCTCGGCGTCGATGAAACCCATGACCTTCTCGCCGAGCGCCACGGCCTCGTCGGAGTCGTAGGCCAGCCCCATCTTGATGAGCATGTCGGAGAAGCCCATGACGCCCAGGCCGATCTTGCGGTTGCCACGCGCCAGCTCGCCGATCTTGGGCAGCGGGTATTCGTTGACGTCGATCACGTCGTCGAGGAAGCGCACGCCGCGATGGACGATGTCGGCCAGGTGGTCCCAGTCGACGTCGGCCCGCCCGTCGCGCGTGGTGACGACCTTCGAGAGGTTCACCGAGCCGAGATTGCAGGCCTCGTACGGCAGCAGCGGCTGCTCCCCGCACGGGTTCGTCGACTCGATGTCGCCCAGGAGCGGCGTCGGGTTGTCCCTGTTCATGCGGTCGATGAAGATGATCCCGGGATCGCCGGTCTCCCACGCCATGTTGATGATCAGGTCGTAGACCTCGCGCGCGTCCAACTGCCCGACCGGCTTCCCGTCGCGGGGGTTGACCAGGTCGTATTCGGTCCCGTTCGCGACGGCGTCGAGGAACTTCTCCGTCAGCGCGACGGAGATGTTGAAGTTGGCGAAGTCCCCGCCCTGCTTGCACTTGATGAACTGGATGACGTCCGGGTGGTCGATCCGCAGAACACCCATGTTCGCTCCGCGCCGGGTGCCGCCCTGCTTGACCGCTTCCGTCGCCTGGTTGAACACCTTCATGAACGACACCGGACCGCTGGAGACGCCCTGCGTCGAGCGGACCTGGTCGCCGGCGGGGCGGAGGCGCGAGAACGAGAACCCGGTGCCGCCGCCGGACTTGTGGATGATCGCCGTGTCCCGGACCGCACCGAAGATGGAGTCCATCGAGTCCGCGATCGGCAGCACGAAGCAAGCGGAGAGCTGCTGCAGCTCCCTGCCCGCGTTCATGAGCGTCGGTGAGTTCGGGAGGAAGTCGAGAGAGGTCATCAGCTCGTAGAAATCGCGCGCCAGATCGGCGACCTTCGCGTCGTCGGCGCCGTACAGTCTCTCGGCGCTCGCGATGTTCTCGGCCACGCGTGCGAACATGTCGGACGGCTTCTCGAGCGGACCGCCATCATCGTCGCGCTTCAGGTACCGCTTCTGCAGCACCTTGAGAGCGTTCGGGGCGAGCGTCTCGTCGATCACCCGGGAATACGTCGTTACGGTCTTCTTTGCGCCAGCCATGATCGTGTCGATCCTCCCTCGAGCCACCAGTAAAGGACGCTCTCCCGCGCGGTGCCGTGCCGCCGCGACGCGCCCCTGCTACAACCCTGGCGCGCACAAGATGTAGCGCCTTTCGATACTATGGCCCAACATCTAGTGCGTCAACGCCGCGATGCCGAATGGCCTCCTCAGGGTTCCGAACGGCAACAACCAAGCGACACACGACACTTGACAACACAAGCGAGCGTCCCGTCGCGAGGGCGACGGGACGCTCATGTGGTGGTTCGATCGGTGCGCCGGCCGACGCGGCGGGGAGCTAGACGGCCTCGACGCGCTCCACGTCCGGGAGCTCCTGCTTGAGCACGCGCTCCACGCCGTTCGCCAAGGTCATCTGGGACATCGGGCAGCCGCGGCATGCGCCCTGGAGGCTCACCTTCACGACGCCACCTTCGACACCGACCAGCTCGACGTCGCCGCCATCGGCCTGCAGCGCCGGCCTGATCTTGTCGAGTACCGCTTGGACCTGCTCGTTGTTCATGTTCGCGCCCTTCCTCACGTGCCGCCGAAGCCCCTCAGGGCCGGTGACGGGGGTCTACCGGTGCCGATTGTAGCAATTCCTACCTAATCGGTCTAGTTAGCGAGCAGCGTGCCGAAACAGGTGCCGGCGCCGCACTTCATCCAGGAAACGACGAAGCCGTCGGATGTGCTCAGCGACGTCCTACTCTCCCACGGCGCATGCCGCAGTACCATCGGCGCTGGAGGGCTTAACTTCCGAGTTCGGAATGGGATCGGGTGTACCTCCCCCGCAATAGCCACTGAGCACATCCGACGGCTTCAGTCGCAGTTTCGCGATATCGCTCGTCGGAGCGATATGAGGTTGTCAACTCACGCGCTCACGCAAGGTGCGTTTCCGCACCCTGGGAGCTGCATAGCGATTGAACGGGCGACGAACAGAAGATCAAGACCTCGGGCGATTAGTACGGCTCGGCTGAAGACATTGCTGCCCTTACACCTGCCGCCTATCAACCTCGTAGTCTACGAGGGCCCTTACCTGGTTGACCCAGTGGGAGATCTCATCTTGGGATGGGCTTCCCGCTTAGATGCTTTCAGCGGTTATCCCGACCGAACGTAGCTAACCAGCGGTGCCACTGGCGTGACAACTGGTACACCAGAGGTTCGTCCATCCCGGTCCTCTCGTA
>DATCGP010000010.1:0-3488 GCA_036508875.1 Coriobacteriia bacterium
GCGACCGGTTCCGGGGACGCGACGGCCGCCGCCCCGGTGCCTTTCACCGGGGCGGCGGCCGCATCTCTGCTAACGAGCCCCGCGCCGACCCTGGTCTTCGCGCCCACGTCACAGCCCGTTTGGGCCTTCGCCCTCGTGCCGTTCTCCTACTGAATCGGGGCCTTGTCCTCGATCCAGGTGTCTACTTTCAGCGAGCCGTCGCGGATCACCGGATACATCGGCGGCGGGTACTCGTTGAGCCTCTGGTCGTATGCATAGATGTTCTGGCGGAAGCCTGAGACCGGCTGGCCGGTGAACTTGTCGTAGCTGCCGAACGTGCCGCCCGAATCGAAGTAGGACATCGAGCCGGTGATGGTGATCTTGTTTCGGATGACGCCCTGCTTGATGTCCGCGTAGATCCGACCACTCTGGGAGAGCAACGCGGCGTTGATCGTCATGTACTCGTGGACCGACTTGTACCAGCCCGGGACGATGATGTTGCCCTTGGCGATCAGGCCCGAGGTGACCGTCGAGTTCACGTCGGTCGGCACGTAGTCCCCGGTCAGGTACATGTCGGAATCGCTCACGATAGTGAGCGGGACCGAGTAGGTCCCCTCGACCCAGATCTTGTCGGAGAAGTAGAGGATCCCCGAGGCGGGCATGCTGACCGTGGTGACAGGCACTGTGACGAAGTCACCCGTCGTGATGCCGTCCGTGATCTTCGAGATCGACACCGAGCTGCCGCTCAGCACGACGCGGTAGCCGAGCGCGTCGGACGCGGAGTAGTACGAGTTGGACGTGTGCGCCGCCTGCGCCATGGCGTCCATGTCGGTCAGCACCTGGTTGAAGTCCACCTTCGCCACGCCCTCGGTGTACCCCTGGTCCATGCGGCCCTCGCTGATGACCGAACCGCCCACGAGCACCTTGCCGACGATGTGGCCCTGGTTGTCGATGTCGCCGTTCGTGCGGATCTGACCGTTGATCTCGGCATCGGCCGCGATGTTCAGGCTCGCGTTCGAAAGGAACATGTAGTCGCCGAAGGTGGGGAACCTCACCGTCGCGGCGATGGTGACCGTGCCGTCGCCGGCCACGCCGGTCGAGTACAGGGTGAGCGGCTTCCCGTTCGCGGGCGGCACCGCGACGACGCGGTACTGCTCGTTCGTGCCGACCGATGTCCAACCGGTGTCGGGAGCCTCGAGGTACGAGCCGTAGTCGTTCTTCAGCGTGAAGAGGTATGCGTTGATGCCTGCATCGGCGACGTGCGTGGCGCGCGTGCGTCCAACGCGCATCGCGGTGGTCTGCGTCTGATACGAGACCATGAGCATCAGGGTGGTTGCCAGCACGAACAGGATGCTCGTGGTCGCCACGACCGTCATGAAGACCGAACCTGCGTCCCCGCGACCGGGCCGCGGCGCGGCGTCTTGGCTATGAAAGCGAGTTGAACAGCGCACGGATCTTCACCCTTGTCGTGAAATCGACGGCGACCTGTCCGTTCGTGGCAGGGCGGGAAGCCGTCAGATGTACACCCACCGCGCAGATCGTCGCAACGTTGGGACTGGCGTCTGCGTGGTCCGGGTCGTTCTTGTCGTAGTACGTGAACACTACCGCGCTCGTGGTGGTCAGGTTCACGACACGCTGCGCAGGGCCATCCACGTACCCGTAGGGATACACCGGGCTTGAGGCTTCCGCCTGGCACCGGTAGAGATCGGTGCCGTCCACGTAGTAGGTCACGCGCTCGGGGACGCTGTCCTGGTCGAGGTCGATGTAGAAGGAGCAGGATGTCGGCGTGGCAGTGGCTATCGCACCGCCGCCGTCCGTGACTTCCTGTGCCTGCCGGATCTCGCGGACCATCACGTCCATCGCTCGCTGGGCCTCGGAGGTAGCCTCGGACTGCGCGGAGATGCTGCTGTAGTTGCCCGACATCGTGTTGAACACAAGGTACGCCGCGCCGAGGATGACCGGGAGGATCGCGACGACGATCAGCAGCTCTGTCAGGCTGAATCCGGTATCGCCCTGGTGAAGGCCCATCGACTTCATGATCTTCGAGAACTTCATCTTCGCTCGCCTACTTGCTCTGCGCGATCGAGACTTCGGCGGTCTGGCCGCCATTGATGATCACGGTCGCAACGCTCGCGGGATCCGTGTAGCACTGCACTTGGTAGGTCCCGGCGATCAGGTCGGTGAGCGCCAGACTGCCGTCGCTGTTTGACCACAGGTCGTTGCGGTAGTAGCCGGACCCGCTCACGATCACCTGGATCGAGCGGAGGTGGCCGTTCTTGTCCAGCGTGGTCACGTGCATGTTGCCCTTGTAGACCGCCGGCGACATGTGGAAGGTCAATGTGTCATGGTCGCCGTCGTGCAGGTACGTGGACAGCACCTGAGTCACAAGTCCGGACTTCTCGACCGTCGCGTTGTAGCTGCGCGCGTCGAACCCGCTGAAGGAGATCTCACCGTTCGTGCCGCTCGAACCGGTCTGCAGCGGCACGCTGTCGCCGTCCGCCCGGATGGTAACCGTGGCTGCCGGTATCGGAGTGTCGTTCGCGTCGTACACACGCACGAGGATGCCGACTCCGAGCAGAGGGGTGATCGTCACTGGGACCACTGGCTGGGGCGCGCCCGCGCTCACTACGAAGGGTGCGGTCGCCGACGGGAATCCGCTCTTGTTGATCGTGGCGGTGTAGTCGGAGTACAGGAGATTCGTGAAGTGGGCCTCGCCATTGCCATCGGTCGTGATCGCCGACAGGACCGCGCCATCGGCACGGCGCGGAGTGATGACGGCGTCCGGGACCCGCGCGCCCGCCGTGTCACTGACACGGATCGTCGCCTGGGCCGGAGTCTGCACGTAGACGATGACGGCGGAGAGCGAATCCCCGGAGATCGCGGCGCTCGAGATCGTGGTCGTGTCGACGATGCAGCCCGCGGGCGGGACCACGGTGATGCCCACCGCGCCGACGTAGGCCTGGCCGAAGAACGCTTCACCCGAAGCGTCGGTAAGCACCGCACGCTGGGAGTTGTCCGCAGTGCGTATGGAGACCGTTGCGTTCTGGACCGGCGTTGCGTTCTCCCGATAACGCAACCTGACCAGCAGGTCGCCGCTGGTCACGATGTCGCTCTTGCCGTAGATCATCGTGGTCAAGGCGACCTCGCCGGGGGTCGGCTGCTGCCATGAAACGTGCACGACGAGCTTCTTGTACGCGGCGCGCCCGGTGTCGGTCCGCACCCACGTGCACTCGGTGACCACTGTGAAGGTGCCGACCGTTTCGGGAGTGACGATGTCGCCCGCTGGATCGCCGTAGGCGCCGTTGGCGTAGTGCAGGCCGACCTGGTCGTAGGCGATGCTGCGGGCGTATTCGATCTTCGCGTTCGCGAGGTTCGTGGCCTCGTCGCGCGCCCGCGCCGTCCGGCTCGAGTTGACCGACATGCCCAGGACTCCTGCGAGGGACGTGAGGCAGACGAGCAGCACCGACGAGGCGATCATGAGCTCGCCGAGCGTCATGCCCCCGTCCGTG